>NZ_JCACKS010000192.1:0-95612 GCF_059505505.1 Pelatocladus sp.
CCTATTTCTGTTTCTCTCTAATCTCTTTTTACCGGGGGAGAGTGAAAAACTACATATTTTTAGTAGTTACATTATCTAAACAAATGATAGATGATAATTGTGAACAATCTCCTACTAAGCCTGATAAATTGTTTAAAAGCGGATAATCTGTGAGTAAAAATCTTACTTCGCTATTAGATAGCATATATTGAATTCGATTTGGTGGGTAAGTACTATCAATGGGTACATACGCTCCACCTGCTTTGTATATAGCAAGGATCGCAATCAGAAAATTGATATCGCGGTCTTTGAAAATACCGACAAATTCCCGTTTAGCAACTCCTAATTTACGCAATAATCTAGCTAGTTGATTTGCTTTTTGATTTAGTTCTCGATAGGTTAACTTAGTTTCTTGATGAATAACAGCTATATTATTTGGAGTTTGAGATACTTGTTTTTCAAATAATTGATTTATTGTCTGATTAACTGGATATTTTTGAGTATTATTATTAAAATCTTTTAACAATTGATTCTCTTCATTTTTTTGCAATAAAAGAAGATCTGATATTTTGATATTACAATCCTTAATAATATTGTCAAGAATATTTGTATAACACCTGCTCATTAATTTTATATTTTCATGTTTAAATAGATTTTCCTTATACTCTATATTAATGCTAATACTTTCACCATCAACTAAAAAAGCTATTGTGATATCGTTTTTTAATTGTTCTAAATTATTTTTACTATGAATATTTTCTAGTAAAATAACTATATCAAAAATGGGGCAGCGACTAGGAGAGATTGGTATCTCTAATATTTTAATTAATTCATCAAAATCATAATTTTGATGAGTATAAGCAGCAATAGTTGCCTCTTTAACTTCCAACAGTAAATCTTTGAACGAAATCCCAGGTTTTACCTGATTACGCAAAGCAATAACCTTGCTATTTACGCTATTAATACCAATTTGATCGTATACTGGTATTCCGACAATAACATCATTATTTCTAGTATATCTTTGCAGCAATATATTCAATGCAGATACAATTATCAAATAGATAGAAAAGTAAGAATTATTAGCTATATTGATAATCTGTTGAGATAAATCATTTGATAAATCAAAGCGAAGAGACTTACTTTGATGACTGGAGAATAAAGGTCTTATATAATCCAGCATCAGATTTGTTTCTGGTAATTCTCCCGATAGTTTATTTATCCAATAAAATTTTTGAGAAAATAAGTCATCGGAGTGTATATGCACAGCCATATTTTTACTTTGTAATCGATGTTTTGGTAAGTTAACTAGAATGTCAAGCTAATTTGAGATGGAATCATTAAAAGCTTGTTTGATTATTAAACAACCTTTTTGTAAGGTAGGCATATCAATAATTAAAGGTGGTAAAAGTTTAATAACGGTATCATTTCTACCTGCTCGTTCAACGATTAATCCTAGCTCAAAACAACGTGACGTGATAGTTTTAGCGAAACTGCTATCGCCACAATTTTTGACATCAATTCCCCAAATCATTCCAATTCCACGGATTGCTATATTTTCACTAATTGATGCTATTTCCTGAGTTAGAAAATTTTTCAAAAAAAGCTCTTTGGCTTTAACATCCTGTTCAAAATTACAACTTTCTCTATACTCTAGAGCAGCTGTAGCTCCTACGAATGCTAGTTGATTACCTCTAAAAGTACCATTATGTTCGCCCGGTTCCCATATATCTAAATCTGGTTTGATTAATAATAGCGACATGGGAAAACCATAGCCACTAATTGATTTAGAAAGAACTACAATATCAGGAACAATATTTGCTCTTTCAAAAGAAAAGAAAGAGCCTGTTCGCCCACAGCCTACTTGAATATCATCGCATATTAGTAAAATATCATGTTGATCACATAATTTTCTTAATCTTTGCATCCACTCAATCGGAGCAACGACAACTCCACCTTCTGCTTGTACGGTTTCAAAAATGATTGCTGCTGGTTTTTCAACTCCAGAATTAACATCATTTAAAACGGATTCTATATATTCTATTGTGTCAAAATTTTCCATGAATCCATAAGGATAAGGCATGAATGTTACATTACTTGATGTCCCAATTGCGCCTGATCGGATTCCGATATTACCACTAATTGATAAGCTGCCCAAAGTCATTCCATGATATGCTCCCATAAAAGAGAATATACCTGATCTTTGTTTGATTTTTCTGGCTAATTTTAAAGCCGCTTCTACTGCGTTTGTTCCTGTGGAACCGCAAAATTGAATGCGATAATCTAGCTTTTTATAACTGAGTACTACCTCATCAAATTTGGCTAAAAATTTTTCTTTAGCCGAAGTGTACATATCCAAACCATGTGCAATACCATCGGCATCTAAGTATGACATAACCTTTTGTTTTATATAATCATGATTATGTCCATAATTTAAAGCTCCTGCTCCTGCAAAAAAATCAATATATTCTTTACCTGAATCAGAATAAATCATCGAGCCTTTAGCTCTATGAAATATATCTGGAAAACTACGGCAATAGCTTCTGACATTGGATTCGCGCTTTTCAAATATATTCATAAGATTTTTGTGTGGCAATAACAAACTGGTTATCTATACTGTGTATTATTTTAATATTTTTAAGAAACATAATTCAGATAAGATTTATAGAATTTAAAAATAATTTGAGGAGGAAGTTTAAATACTAAACCCATTGTTAATAATAAGTTATAGTATAAATTTTTAACTGGCATACCTTTGGTTATTGCACCTAAAGCCGTCACTGAACTTTTCTGAGTATGCCAATCAATATTAAAAGATATAGAAGTATCTAAACTTCTAACATGATGTAGTGTTCCCGGAGGCATATACAGAATATCTCCAGGATTGACGATAAACTTAACTGGTCTAGCGTTTTTATAATCAGGATATTTATTAAATTCTGGATTTTCTGGATTAACTAAAAACCATCGCCAGCCTTGGCGATAACAATATTTAGCATCTTCTGGTAGTAATATAGTAAATTGTTTACGTCCGACAATTTGAAAAAATATATTGTTAGTCAGAAGACAATCAAAATGTAATGGTGTAATGCTATGAGAAGAACCTAAGAAAAATTGACAGTAACGCCACCACTTGTACCAATACCATTTTGGTAAATAATCGAAAGGAAATGGTTGAACATCTTCTACTAAAGAAGGTATTAAGCTAAATAAAGGTAAGTCATGACAATATGGCGGTAGAGGATTATTTTGAGGATATTTTTGATAAGTCTCTATTAGTTCTATATATCTTGGCATTGTCAAACGGCATATCTCAATTTCCTGGTTACTAAATTTCTTAGCGTAAATATTGAGGGTGGGGGATAAATTTTTAAAATAATTTAATGACCATTTATGAAAGCCACTCCAATTGGGAATTAATCCAGAGATTATAACTGGTTTACCTAATTCAACATAATCTTTATGAAATTCATCACTTGATAGTTTATATATTCTGTCTATTTCTGATGAAACAATCATACTTTATTTCCTTAAAACACCGAAGCAAATTCCCAATTAAATGATGCTTCTTTTTCTAAAGAGGATGATATTTGCTGTTGCTGTAATGTTGAAAATGATAAGTCCTTGATTGGAAGATGAGAATTAGTAATTATTGCTTGTAGGAGAATTTGAAAGTCAGTTAGTATTCCAATAATTGTAGCAATATCAAATCTAGAATAATCATATGAAACTGCTACTATAATTTCGGATTCTGGATATATAACTAAATTCAAAGGATAGTTGTTTCTGTAATAAATTCCAGTTGGTTCAAATGCTATATTACCTTTCCAGTTTTCTGCAAATTCACTGATTGGAAAGTTTTCAACTACGACAATAGTTTCAAACAAAGGTAAGTTTCGTGGTACTTCACTCCAACCTTGAATTTGTGTCAGTGGAGTGTATTCATGATGACGCGTTTCTACTAATTGAATCTGAAAGTCCTGTAGCCATGACAACAAATGTTGCTCTGGATTTATTTTGACATTAATTGGTAAAGTATTTATAAATACACCAACTATTGATTCTACTTCCGCTAAATCTACTGGTCTTCCTGTAACAGTACACCCATAGATTACATTATGACGACAAGTATAACGACTCAGGAGAATAGACCAAATTCCATTAACTAATGTGGCAAGAGTAAAATGATTTTGTGTAGCAAAAGATAGCAGTGATTTTGTAGTTTCTTTGGAGAGTTTAATTCTCTCTTCATCGTATCTTTCTTTCTGCTGAGGTAATTGGTTATTTTCTAGATAAGTTAGAGGGGTTGGTGCTTTGACTCCTTGTAGTCCTTGTCGCCAAAAACTTTCAGTCTTAGCTATATTTTGTTGTTGCAACCAATCGATATAATTTCTAAAAGGACGAGCTGGCAGTAATTTTACCTCTTTGGATTCACAAAGGGCAGTGTAAATTTTTAAGCATTCCTCTAATATGATCGGTCCAGACCATCCATCGATGATGATATGATGATTACTCCAAATAAATTCATAGCGATCGCCAGCCAGACGAATTAAAGTTAAACGCATTAAACATGGTTGCGAAAAGTCAAAACACAATTGGCGATCGCTCTCTAGAAATGATTTTAATCGCTCTTGTTGTTCTGCTGGTTCAACACCACGCCAATCATATTGATTTAAGCTAATCTTTACTTGTTTATAGACAACCTGCAATGGATTATCAATGTCTTCCCAATAAAATCCTGTACGTAATATTGTATGTCTATCTACCACTTGTTGCCATGCTTGTTCAAAAGCTTCTATATTTGGATGACCATGTAAAGTTAAGGTGTGGTGAAAGAAATATAATGCTGACTCACTCGCATACAAACAGTGGAAGAGCATACCCTTTTGAACAGGTGTAAGTTCATATATGTCTTCGACATTTTCTGCTTTCATTGTGCTTATCTACCACCTAATTGATTAATTTTTTTCAAAAATTTATCTAAGTCTTGTTGGCTCAAATTAGCTCTAGGAAAGTCGGAAGGTGTATGTTTTTCTGCTGGCAAAAACTGACAGTGTTCAATAATTCTTTGTATAGCTTCAATCAAATTTGCAGCTAAAGTTTCTATTGTTTCTCTTCGATGACTTGCTGTGTTGTAAATCCAAGTAATATGCAGTTTTTCTTGAGTGATAACTCCGTTTATTTCCAGTAAGTAAAATCGATTTTGATTTGTACTTTGGCTAACTTTTAGAGACTGAGCAGTGAAATTAAATAAAGATGACTGTGATATTACAGGGTCAAAATTACCTAAGTAATTAAAACTGACTTGAGGTTGAGGGAAAGATTTGAACTTTGAATTTATTTCTGGATAATTGTTGATATAGCGCAGTATATCGTACCCAATACCTTTATTTGGAATGTTACGTAAATACTCTTTGACTGCGATTAATGCATTTCCTTGATCACGAGCTTCTGTGATATCTAAAATTACTGGAAAGCGAGTTGTAAATAAACCAATTGTACGAGAGAAGGATATATATTTGGAATTTTTGAAGACTATATCTCGACCATTATTCTCAACATCTACCCATAGTCGCTGCTCTCCCGTCCACTTTGCAAAAGCTTGTACTAAAGCTGTTAGTAGAACATCATTTATTTGAGTATTATAAGCTCTATTGACATTTTTTAGTAAGGCTTGAGTTGCTGTTTTATCTAGAGAAATTGATACTATGTCAGCGTTAGCTGCTGTATTTTCATCTGCAAAATAGTCAACAGGTAGACTACAGAAGGGTATTTGGGATTTTGCTAACCAGTAGTCTTGCTCCTGAGCTATTTCAGAAGTTTGAGCATACTCTTGAATAGACTGCGCCCACTGCTTGAAAGAAGTGGTTTTATCAGATAATTGTATTGCTTCGGCTTGACTAAGTTGTTGATAAACTGTTTGCAAATCTTTTAACAAAATCTGCCAAGAGACAGCATCTACTAAAAGATGGTGAATGACAATTAATAGGTAGTTTTTTGGCTGCGATCGCAATTCAATAAAAGCAATTTTTATCAGTGAACCTTCGCTGAAACTGAAGTTATTTTGTATTTCTGTAATTTTAGATTCAAAAGCATGTTGTTGTTCATCTTCTGAAAGCGCAGACAAATTTACATGCTCGTATGTCATTATATCATTAATGTGAGCTTCTATTTGCTGCAATCCAATTTTTTTTTGAATAAAATGCAGACGAAAAACATCATGATGTTCAATTACATATTGTACAGCTTGTTCTAGTATTTTGGGATTGCATGTTTGTTGGATTTCGAGTAATAGAGATTGTTTCAATGAATCTATTTTTGACTGATTTTGAGCTAATAAGCGATGCTGAATGGGTGTGAGGTATACTTCTCCAACTTCAGAATTATTTTTATTTTGATTTGTTTCAATTACACCTGTGGTTGTTGCTAATTCAGCAATAGTCTGGTGCATAAACATTTGTTGAGAAGTTAACTTCATGCCTAATTTATTGGCTTTAGCAACAATTTGAATTGTAATAATAGAATCTCCTGACAATTCAAAAAAATTGTCATGAATCCCAATTTTTTCAATTCCCAAAAATTGTTGCCAAACGTCAGCGAGAGTCTGCTCAACTTCGTTACGAGGCGCAACATAAGGATTTGCTAAACTTGGACGTGGATGGCTGATTTTGGAAACATTTGTTTTTGATGCCTGTGATAATAATGCTAATTCTTGTTCAAGATAATTGAAAGAATTATTATGCTCAATTACTGTTTGAAAGTCTTGCGTTGACACAATAACATGAGGCAAGCTACTTAGCAATATGCGATTAAAAGCTTCAGCACCTTCTTGAGATAATATTCCTTGTTTGAGTTCCTCTTTACGTTGGCGTTTTAATTGTTCAGGTAGTTCTGTCTCTACTGCCATTCCTACCTCTTGCCAAGAACCCCAATTTATTGCCACTGTAAATTGGTCAAATTTAGAATTGCAATAAGCTGCATAAACATCCAAAAATGCATTAGCGGCACAATAATCTACCTGTCCAAATTCACTCAAAATAGAGCTTTGAGATGAACAAAGCACTAAGAAATCTAGATGTATATTTTTTGAGTTTAAAATCTCCTCTAATACTAATGTCCCTTTAATTTTTGGTGCGAATACACTATTTGCTATCTCCTCTGTTTTCAGTTGAATCATACCACCGCCAGCAATACCTGCTGCATGAATGACACCATTAATTTGACCAAATTTTTCTAAAGCTTCAGTAACAGTTACCTGCATTTCTGCGTAGCTGGCGACATCGGCACTTTTCACCTCAACTTCTGATCCTAACTCTGTAAGTTCAAGTATTTTGTTGATTTTGCGGCTAACAGGATCTTGACTATCATGATTTTCTAGCCATTGTTCCCATTGCGATCGCTCAGGTAATCCCTTTCTAGCAATTAAAATTAACTTAGCTTGTACTGTCTTTGCTAAATATTCTGCTAGCACTAAGCCAATACCACCAAGTCCACCAGTAATTAAGTAAACTCCTCCTTCTTTTAACTTAGTTTTACCTGGAATATTTTCATTTAAACGGATAGGTTCAAAGGTTTGAATCCAGCGATGATGTCCACGATAAGCAACTATATTTTCGGTTTGCTGTGTTGTCAGTTCCGTAATCAGATAGTCTATTAAATTTTGGGTTGGTGGAACATTTGCGCTAGGGATTACTACATCAATCAGACAGGAATTAACATTTGGATATTCCTTGGGAATTATCTTACAAGGTCCCAATATTGTTGACTTTTCTGGATATAAGTTTTCGTCACCGATAACATTCTGCACATTGCTAGTTATAACCCTTAACTTCACAGAGTCGCTGATATTTGCTTTTCCAAATGCTTGTATTAAATACAATAAACTCCAAAAACCAAGATTTTGACTATTTTCAAAACTTTGTGCTTTTAATTTATTACAATCTAAAGTATCATTTGGTGTAATGCTCCAAAAATGAGCAATAGCAGTTGGAATTAAACTCTTTTTGTGGAGTTCTTGCAGCAAAGTATTGTAGTCATTTTTTTGCTGGGGATTAATAGTATATGTATATTTATTCAGTTGAGTAAATTTTTCTGCAACCCTAACTTTAACAATATATTGACTCTGCTGTGCGAGTCGTTGTACAACTGCATCTCCCACACCATAATCATCTATAAAAACTAACCAACGGCTGTTTTTGTCAGTTACAAATTCCTTTTGTTTAAAGAACTCAATTGGTGTAGATTGTTTCCAAATTGGGATATAAAACCAATCAGCAATATTGGGCTTTTTACTTAATAATTTTTGAGATACCGTTGATAATACAGTTTCAGAATTAGCCTCAATCCAGTAACGCTGACGTTCAAAAGGATAGGTCGGTAAACTCACATGTCTGCGTTGCTCATGAGCATAAAAACCTGTCCAGTTGATTTGCAAGCCTGTGAGCCAAAGCCGAGAAAGAGTATTGAGCAAAAATGCCACATCAGAAACTTGCTCCTGGGGATGTCGCAACGAAGTTAGCACCACAGTCTGTGAAATCAACTGTCGTTTGGCTAGGGTAGTTAATGTTCGTCCTGGGCCAACTTCCAAAAGTATTCGCTCCGACTGTTGTAACAGTTCGGCGATTCCTTCGTTAAATAATACGGGTTGGCGTAGATGTCTAGCCCAGTAATTAGGATCAGTCGCCTGCTCTGCTGTTATCCAAGTTCCGGTAACGTTGGATATAAAAGGAATTTGAGGTGGTTTCAGGTTAATTTCTCTAACATGCTGTACAAATGGCTCCAAAATCGGCTCCATCATCTGGGAATGAAAAGCATGAGATGTATGCAGTAGTCGCCGACAATCCACACCTTGCTCAGTCAAACCATTTTGTAATGCTTCTATTGCATTCGTAGCACCAGAAACTACACAAAGAGATGGAGCATTACTAGCTGCTAAAGAAAGTTCTGAACCCAACATTGGTTGTATTTCTTGAGCAGAAATAGAAACAGAAAGCATCGACCCAGATTCAATTTGTTGCATTAGTCGTCCACGAATTACGACTAAATTCAGTGCTTCTTCTAAAGAAAAAATACCCGAAATACAAGCAGCTACATACTCGCCGATGCTGTGACCAATCATTGCTTGTGGATGCAGACCCCACGCCATCCAAAGTTTAGCTAAGGCATATTCAATCACAAATAATGCAGGTTGTGTTAAGAAAGTTTGTTGAAGTTCTGCTTGTGTAGCTTCTAAACTTGAGGGATAAAGTATATTTGTGAGGTCTAAGTTTAAATGTCGTTTTAGTAATTCACAGCAATCATCAATTTGTTGTCGAAAAATCGGTTCTGTTTCATATAATTCCCGCCCCATATTTACATACTGCGCTCCCTGTCCGGGAAACATAAATACGATTGGATGGTTACGAGTTTCGGAAAATTTACTCAAAACTCCTTGTTGATTTGGGTCTGCG
This sequence comes from Pelatocladus sp., assembly GCF_059505505.1. NCBI lineage: Bacteria > Bacillati > Cyanobacteriota > Cyanophyceae > Nostocales > Hapalosiphonaceae > Pelatocladus > Pelatocladus sp. The sequence goes on from NZ_JCACKS010000192.1 coordinate 9,426, forward strand.
AGTGTTGTTATCGCATCTTGAATATCTCGACATAGCAACACTCGACGATAGTTAAAATTTCGCCGACCAACTTGCAAAGTATAAGCAACATCAGCCAGGTTAATATCAGAATTATCTGCTAAATAATTCGCAAGATTATTTGTAGCAGATTCTAAAGCAGTTGAAGTTTTTGCAGAAATAAATAATAACTGCCAAGGGCGCGATTGTAGAGACACGCCATGGCACGTCTCTACAATTGGTGCTTCTTCTAAAATTACATGAGCATTAGTACCGCCAATACCAAAAGAGCTAACTCCTGCACGTCTAGGATGTTTGTCTGTTTTCCATTCAGAGAGTTTATTATTAACATAAAATGGGCTGTTGGCAAAATCAATCTGAGGATTTGGCTGCTCAAAATGTAGACTGGGAGGAATTTGTTTATGTTTTAGAGCTAAGACTGTTTTAATTAAACCTGCAACACCAGCAGCTGCATCTAAATGCCCAATATTTGTTTTTAGAGAACCAATCGCACAAAAATTTTTCTTTTTTGTACTTCTTTGAAATGCCTGTGTCAACGCAGCAATTTCAATTGGATCTCCTAAAGAAGTTCCGGTCCCGTGAGCTTCAATATAAGTTATTGTTTCTGCGTTTACCTCTGCAACAACTTGAGCAGTTTTAATAACTTTTGCTTGACTTTCGATGCGGGGAGCTGTGTAGCTAACTTTGTTTGATCCGTCATTATTAATAGCAGAACCTTTAATTACAGCATGGATAACATCTCTATCATGTAAGGTATCTTCTAATCTTTTCAAAACAACAATTCCGACACCTTCTCCAGTCACAGTTCCCTGTGCTTTAGCATCAAAAGCACGACAATGTCCATCAGGAGAATTAATACCTCCTTCGTTATAAATATAGCCAGATTTTCTGAAGGCGCTAATAGAAACACCACCAACTAAAGCCATATCACATTCACCGTTTAGCAAACTTTGGCAAGCTAAATGTACGGCTACTAATGAGGTTGAGCAAGCTGTTTGAACTGTATAGCTAGGGCCTGTTAAATTAAGTTTGTAAGAAGTACGTGTAGCTAGGTAATCTTTATCCCCTGCAATTGTTATCTGACGTTCGTCTGTAGAGTTTCTAATATTTTGATTTAAATAAATATTTAGTAAATAACCGCTTAAGCTAGAACCAGCAAAGACACCTATAGAACCATTGTATGTTTCAGAGTTATATCCTGCATTTTCCAAAGCTTCCCAAGCACATTCTAAAAAAATCCGGTGTTGGGGATCAGTCATTTCTGCATCTCTAGGATTAAAACCAAAAAAAGCAGAATCAAAAAATTCTGCATCTTCTATAACAGCATTGGCTTTAACATAATTGGGTTGACTGATAAATTCTGCATCTATTCCTGATGCTAATAATTCTTCATCACTAAAAAAAGATATTGATTCTATACCATTTTGTAGATTATGCCAAAATTCATTAATATTTTTTGCTCCAGGAAATCTTCCTGCTAACCCAATAATTGCTATTTCTGAGCCGTTGGTAAAATATGGTTCATTTGGAATATTCATTATTGATTAATCCTTAATTATTTTCAACTGATTTCATTTTTTGGAGACGTTTCTTCTGTTGCGTTTTACCAGCTGAAATTTTCTCTGTTGGAATATCGGTTTCCTGTAAAAAAGCTGTTTGATTTTGAGATTGACTTACATACTCTGCCAAATCATAAATTGTAGGATATCTAAATAGATCAAGAGTCGATAATTCCACTTTTAATATTTTCTGCAATTGGCTGTGAACCGTAACTAAAAGTAATGAATGACCACCAATTTCAAAGAAATTATCATGAATACCTATCTTTTCCAGATTCAAAGCTTTTTGCCAAACTGAAGCTATTGTTTTTTCTAATTTAGTTTGTGGTACTAGATAAGCAACTTCTAATTCTGGACGCAGAACATCTGGTGTCGGCAATGCTCGACGATCTACTTTGCCATTAGATGTTAAAGGTAACGCTTCTAATATCATAAATGCTGTTGGTAGCATATAGTCAAGTAATTTATTTTGCAAGAAGCGCCGTAGTTCAGGAATTGTTAGTGTTTTGTGTGGATGCAGAGTTATATAAGCGATTAAATTTTGATTTCCAGGTTTATCCTCTCGAACAATCACTACACTTGCAGATACTGATGGATGTTGATTGATAACCGCTTCAATTTCTCCTAATTCAACACGAAAACCTCGGATTTTGATTTGATTGTCAATTCTACCGATATACTCAATATCTCCACTCGGTAGAAAGCGAACTAAATCTCCTGTTTTGTAAAGGCGATCGCCCTCTTGTTTAGTAAAGGGATTGGGAATAAAGTTAACAGCTGTTAATTCTGCTTTGTTTAAATAACCCCTAGCTAATCCAATTCCACCAATGTGCAATTCCCCCGTTACTCCTGTTGGTACTGGTTGTAAATATTGGTCTAAAATGTACAATTGGGTATTAGCAATTGGTCTACCAATAGGTATGGAGCCTGAATCATGTTTTCCAACTGGAACTTGATAAACACAGCAGCCTACCACTGTTTCTGTTGGACCGTATTCGTTGACTAATATCGTATCTGGGGCTACATTTTGCCAGAAGGCGATACTTTGGGCTAATAAATTTTCTCCACCGATAATAAACGCTCTAGTTTTATTTACGATCTCTTCTTTAGATAATTGTTGCTTCAACAAATTTAAGTGAGCAGGGGTGATTTTCACCAGACTTAAATTGGAGCTTGTTTTTAAAGCTTGAGAAAGGGTTTCAATACCTTGTTCTTCTGATAGTAATTCTACCGTGCGACCAACTAATAAAGGTGAGAAAAGGCTAGTAATTGTTAAGTCAAAACCCAAAGGAGAGTGAACTAAAGTTCCGACTCCTTCTTCTACTGCATATCTTTGGGTACACCAATTGAGGTAGTTAACTAATCCTTGGTGGGGAATTAAAGTTCCTTTGGGTTTACCAGTGGAACCAGAGGTATAAATAACATAGGCTAAATTTAATGGAGTTGTTGTAGTATTTAAATTATCATCTTTTTGTTGATTTATGATTTTCCAATCACTATCTATACAAATCAGTTGAATTTCATTTGTCTTGAAATCCGCCATTAAATGCTGTTGTGTCACCACCACAGGGATTTGAGAATCTTTTAGTATAAAATCTTTTCTTTCTAAGGGATAGTTAAGCTCAATCGGTACATAAGCACCACCCGCTTTTAAGATACCTAAAAGTGCAATTAACATTAAAGGTGTACGTTCGACACAAATCCCTACCAATACCTCTGCTTTGACTCCCAGTTCTTGCAAATAATGTGCTAGTTGGTTAGCACGAGCATTTAACTCTTGGTAGGTGAGTTGCTGATTTTGATAAATAACAGCAATTTTATCTGGAGTGCGATCGCACTGTTTTTCAAACCAATGATGGATGCATTTGTGCTGTAGCTGTGCTGTTTCAGTATTATTAAATGCAATTAATAATTTTTCTCGCTCTTCTTGACTTAAGATATCCAACCGTGCGATCGCTAAGGAGGGGTTATTAATAACGCTAGTTAACAAAGTTTCCCACTGACTTGCCAAACGTTGAATATCTTCTTTACAGAAAAGTTTAGCATCATAGTGAAATTCTACTTTGATTATATCATCTTGTGTATGGATACAAGAAAGTTTGATTTTAAATCGATCAAAGCAGACGTAATGCTGATAAATGTTAAATACTATTTTAGTATCATCATAATTATTAACTAGTTCTTCAAAATCAAAACAAAATGGTAAAAATAATTCTTCCTCGTCACTTGCATTTGTTTTTTTAAATAAATTCCAACTAAAGCTGTCTTGCCATTCCAGCATCTCATCTGTTAACTTATTAACCTGCATTAAGGTTTCAGTAAATGTATGATTTGCTTGCAGATTATAAACCAACGGTAAATATTTAGCGAATAAACCTAGTGCTATTTTTAATTCTTCATAGTTGCGACCATCACAACCTACACCTAAAATTAAATTTGATTGCCCACTCAGACGCCAAAGTAAAATGTGCCAGCAAGTAAGAAAAAATATATCTATCGATATTTGATATTGTTGGACAATTTCTTCAATCTTAGTTAGTAAATATCTATGAATTACTAACCTAATAACTTGAGGTTCAAATTCTGATTCTTGAAAGAAAGAATCCTCAAAAGGAAGCTTTAATTTATCCAGATCCGAAAAATCTATTTGTTGCCAGTAACTTGTTCTGATTGTAGTCTCTTCTGCCTCAAGTAATTCATTTTGCCACGTAGCGACATCAGCATATTGTAGTGATTCTTCATCTAGTTTTATATTTTGCAAATAGGCGCTGTAATACTGACTAATTTCATAAACGAGATTTTTTAATGTTCCAAAATCAGCACAGAGTGATGGTAAATTTACAAATAAAACATATTTTATTGAAGAAATATTTATCAATTCAAATTTTACTTCTTGTCCGATAAATTGTTTCTGAAATTTTTCAAATAAGACTTCTATCTCTTCTTCTTGAGAATCTCGTTTTTCTAAAAAATGCTCATTTAAATATATATATTTCTTAGTACCTATTACCTGGATAGGTATCTTTATACCAGGTGAGTGATAAAAATTTGTGCGGAGAATTTCATTTTTAGCAATAACTTTATTTAACGCTTTTTGTAATATCTCGACTTTTACATCTCCTTCAATCAGAATCGCACATTGAGTCCGATATAAATTACCATTTTGCTGTAATAACCAAAGATGTTTTTGTTGAGGAGATAGTGGAAAACCCTGAATTTTTTCTTGCATTGTTGTTACTGGAATGAAAAGTATTAACTAAAAATTAAATCCATATTCCAATACGATTCAGATAAAACTATAATCCTTTGTAGAGACGTGTAGCTTGCTTACCGCAGGTTAATTTTACGTCTCTACAGACCAATTTTATGTGCCAAAAATCCTTAAGAACAACCGTATTGATCCATATCATCAAATAATTATTGTTTCAATTTCAAGTTTTACTAAAATTGATCAGTTCTCCCATAGCCACAAAAAGCTTACGTTCTCCTACATAGGGATTGCGTCCATGAGCAGTTAAGACATTATCCAGTAATAATATATCTCCTTGTTCCCAAGGAAAAGAGACTTCTAACCTCTGATATAATCCACAGATTTCTAACATTGTATAATCTTCAATGGTAGTACCATCTCCGTAATAGCAATTTCGCGGTAAATCTTCTCTTTTAAAACTTGATAACAGTGATTCGCGGGTTTGTTTTTCTAAACAAGCTAAATGCCAATGTTGTGCTTGATTAAACCAAGAAAATTCATCTGTTTGAGGATGCTGGACTACAGCTGGACGAATAGAAATAGTTCTTAAACCACCATCTTTTTTCCATTCAAAATCAATTAAATCCCTTTGACAAATATTTTCTACATCTGCTCTATTTTGAGTTTGAAAAACTGTTTGCCAATCAAGCCCTAACCCGTTTCCGTAATTACGAACATACATAACTTGCTTTTCAACAAATTTCTCCCTAATTTTGGGTTCTATGAGTTGAAATACCTTACGACTATCAACTATTGGAGTTTCTCCTCCTTGCTGTGCAGGTTGACGACAGCCAAACAAAATTTTTCTAGGCCATTGATGATTAAAAGAATTCTCGTTATGCCATAACAACTTACTATCAGCAGGGTAAAAAACTGGAGTATAAACCTTACCACTTACCGTTTCACGCGGATGTTCGCCATTTTCATTGAATAGTTCTGAGCAAACCGCTAGACAAAATCCTTCAAATACGGCTGCTGTAGTAATATTGAATCCTTTAAAAAGGATAGCACCATGTTTGGTTAAATTTGTATCTATAAATTTCCGATTTGCCTCTGCCCAATCTACGATATCAACATCTGATACAGATGGTTTGATAACTAACGGTAGAGTTTGCTCATCTTCAAAGTTATCTATTTCGATAACTTCAGTTTGTAAATTGATAGATTTTCTGGCAATTTTAGGAATTATTTTTACCTGTTTCATTTTTATCTTCTACTCCATTGACAACATCAATTGCTTTTCGCTTCATCAGACTTAACTTTTGTTGATATTTCTCTTTGCGTTTTTCTTCTTGCTTCAACTGATGTTCTCTATCTGATTTAATAAGTATCTCTTCTAGTTCATTTAATCTGATAGCAGGATTTACCACAACTTGAGACAAAATTGTTTCAAAGCTATTTAGTAATCGGACTATGCTATTAGCATCAAATAAGTCTTTGTTATATTTCAATAACCCAACTATTCCTTGCTCAGTATCTGTTAGTTCCAGAAGGAGATCAAATCTTGCTACTGTATGTTCTAAATCATCTAAACGAGTCAAACTTAAATCTGAAATTACTAAATCATGTGTCGGAGCATTTTGTAGAATAAATTTGACTTGAAATAGAGGAGTTTGGTTTAAATCCCTTTTGGGATTCAGAGTGCTAACTAGTTTCTCGAATGGTAAATCTTGGTGGGCATAGGCTTCTAAACTAACTTGGCGTACTTGTTGCAAAAATTCACTAAAATTAGGATTGCCAAATAAATTGCTACGCAATACCAATTGATTAACAAAAAATCCAATTAAGTTCTCTATTTCAATTCTATTACGATTGGCAATATCAGTACCAACAACAATATCTTTATCACCTGTATACCAATATAATAAAATTTTGAATGCTGCTAAGAGCGTCATAAATAATGTAGTTCCCAGACTACCACTTAGCTTTTTAATCGCCTGAGATAATGTCTGAGAAAGCCTCACAATTTGCCTTTCTTCCTCAGATGTTTTCACTTTTAAAGATTGAGTAATTCTAGGTAATCGTAAAACTGGTAAATTATCTTCTAACTGTTTTTCCCAATATGTAATTAATGTATCAAATACTTCACCCTGCAACCAATTTTGTTGCCAAACAGCAAAGTCTGCATACTGGATATTCATCTGTGTGAGTGGTGAAGGCTTACCACTAGAAAAAGCTTTATAAAATACTGATAATTCTTGGATAAACACTCTTTCTGACCAAGCATCAAAGATAATATGATGCATCGTTACTAACAAAATATATTCCCTAGTTTTTAATCGTAAAATAGTTAATCGTAACAAGGGAGCTTGTGTTAATTTAAATGATTTTTGGTAACTTTCTAGTCTTAATCTTTGTACCTCTGCTTCACGTTCAATATCAGGTAAATATTGTAAATCAACTATTGGTAAAGGGATCTCTAAATCAGGAACAATAATTTGAACAGATTGCCCATTGACAACTTGGAAACATGTTCGTAAAATTTCGTGTCTGCGTGCTATTTCATTAATGCTTTGCTCCAAAGCTTTGACATTCAGCGAACCTTTTAGTAGTACTGCACTAGAACCATTATAAGTATATGATTCTGGATCTAATTGATGCAGAAACCATAATCTTTGTTGTGCAAAAGATAGAGGTAATGCTATCTCTCGTGAAACTCGTTCAATTGGTGGAACTAATTTAGCAAATTCATTCTTCTCACCAATACTTTTGGCTAACTTTGCTATTGTTGGTAATTCAAAAATTTGGCGTAGTGATAACTCAATATCAAATTTTTTATGAATGCGGGATATAACTTGGGTTGCTAAGAGTGAGTGTCCACCCAATTCAAAAAAGTTGTCGTTGATTCCTATCTTTTCTAAACCAAGTACTTGCATCCAGATAATCGCCAACTGTTTTTCAACACTTGTCTGAGGTGCAACATAGGTTTCTTCAACTTCTAGATGTACTGTATCAAGTTCTGGTAGTGCCTTACGGTCAACTTTACCATTAGGTGTGAGCGGGAGTGAATCTAAAATGACAAAATTTGTTGGTACCATGTAGCTTGGCAACTTTGATACTAGGAAGCTACGCAATTGAGAAATAATTAATCTCTGTTCAATTTCAGGAACAAGATAAGCCACCAAGTATTGCTGCTCACAGGAGTGTTTGTGTACGACAACAACAGTTTCTCGCACCTGTGAATATTGGCTGATAACCGCTTCAATTTCTCCAAGTTCAATGCGAAAACCACGTATTTTTACCTGATGGTCAATCCGACCAATATACTCAATTTCCCCATTGGGTAAATAGCGTGCTAAATCTCCAGTTTTATATAAACTTGTCCCTGGTTGCTCATTAAAGGGATTAGGTATAAATTTCTCTGCTGTCAGATCAGGACGGTTGAAATAACCACGAGCTAACCCTTGTCCAGCGATATGCAATTCTCCTGGTACACCTACAGGAACTAATTGATTGTATTTATCTAATATGTAAAGTTGGGTATTATCAATTGGCTGACTAATTGGTATGACCTTACCCTGAGCTTTGACTTGGGATGCTGCTGACCAAATAGTGGTTTCTGTCGGACCATACATATTCCACAAGGAGGCACATCGTTGCAACAATTGATTGGCTAAGTGTGCAGGTAAAGCTTCTCCACCACAGAGGATTTTTAATTGCTGATTCCCACTCCAATTTGCTGTTAGAAGTAATTGCCAAGTTGCTGGTGTCGCTTGTATGACCGTCGCTTTTGAGTCTGTAATTTGTGCTGATAATTGGATTGCATCTGAGGCTATTTCTCGACTAGTAATTACCAAACGACCACCGACAATGATGGGCAGAAAAAGTTCTAGGGCTGCAATATCAAAAGAATATGTTGTCAGTGCCAGTAAGGTATCATGTTGGCTTAATCCTGGTGTTTGCTTCATCGAGTTCAAAAAGTTACTCAAGGCTCGATGAGGTATTTGTACACCTTTGGGTTTACCTGTGGAACCAGAGGTATAAATGATATAAGCTAGGTTGTCTGTTGTGAGTTCACATAATATATTTTCCTGACTTTGTTGGACAATTTTTCCTGAATCAGCGTCTAAACAAACAACTTGAGCTTTGTGTTGTGGTATTACCTCTAACAGAGATGTTTGAGTTAGTAATACTGAGGCTTTAGCATCTTCTAAAATAAATTCTAAGCGCTCTTTCGGATAGCTTGGATCTAGTGGGATATATGCACCACCTGCTTTGAGGATACCCAAAAGTCCGATGACCATATCAAGCGATCGCTCTACACAAATTCCCACTAATACTTCTGGTTTGACTCCCTGTGAGCGTAAATAATGTCCTAGTTGATTTGCTCTGGCGTTCAGTTCCCTGTATGTCAATTGTTGGTCTTCAAATACTACTGCTACTGTATCTGGTGTTTTTTCTACTTGTGCTTCAAATAACTCATGAATACACTGTTGAGGATATTCAGCCTGAGTCTGGTTCCACTCCCGAAGCAACTGATGTCGCTCTATTTGCGTTAACAGTGGTAACTCCGACAAACGCTGCTGTGGATTAGCAACAATTGCTTCCAACAATGTTTGCAAATGCCTTACCATCCTTTGTATAGAACTTTCCTCAAATAAATCAGTATTGTATTCTAAAGTACCAAGTAGTCCCTCCGTTGTATGGGTCATGTATAGGCTTAAATCAAACTTTGCAGTATTACTTTTGTCTTCTAGAAGACTTACAGTCAAACCAGGTAATTCTAAGGCAGACATCGGTGCATTCTGAAGCACAAACATCACTTGAAATAGTGGTGTATGACTCAAGTCTCGCTCTGGTTGCAGTTCCTCAACTAACAACTCAAAGGGTAAATCTTGATGTGCATATGCTCCTAATGCTACTTCCCGCACACGTTTGAGTAGTTCAGAAAAAGTGGGATTGCCTGCCAACTTAGTTCTCAAAACCAGGGTATTGACAAAAAATCCAATTAACCCTTCTATCTCTGCTCGGTTGCGGTTAGCGATGGGCGAACCGATCGCAATATCTTCGCTACCTGTATAACGCCATAGCAAAGTTTGGAAAACTGCCAACAGGGTCATAAATAAAGTACTTCCCTGCTGCTGGCTGAGTTTATTTAAAGCAAAAGAGAGTTTATCAGATAGCTCAAATGAGTAGGTTGCACCTCGGAAAGTCTGAATTGCTGGTCTTGGATGGTCGGTAGGTAACTCTAATACTTTTGGCGCGTTCTTTAACTGCTGGAGCCAGTAGGATATTTGAGTTTTCAGTACTTCTCCTTGCAGGTGTTGTCGTTGCCAAGCTGCAAAGTCTACATACTGTATTGGTAGTATAGGTAAGGGTGACGGTTGTCTATTACAGAAAGCTTGATAAAGTGTTGCCAACTCTCGCACCAGTACACCCATTGACCAACCATCAGAGACGATGTGGTGTATTGTCAGTAATATTATGTGTTCTTCTTGATGAAGACGTAATAATTTTACTCTCAGCAGCAAGTCGGCCTTAAGATCAAAAGGTTTTTGTGCTTCTTGTGAAGCCTGTTGTTTAACTTCAGCTTGTTGTTGATTTGCAGGTAGCTTACTGATATCAAATATTGCTAATGTGAAAGGCATCGCTTCAGATATAAAAGCTATTGGTTGCCCTTCTATTGTTTGAAAATTGGTTCGCAGCGCTTCATGGCGGCTGATAATTTCGTTAAAACTTTGTTGTAGTGCGGCTACATTCAATCGTCCCTTGAGGCGAACAGCAGCAGCAATATTATAAAAAGAACTATTTGGCTCTAATTGGTCAAGGAACCATAACCGTTGTTGGGCAAATGATAACGGTAATTGTTGCGATCGCACAATCCGCTCAATATCCGTTACCTCAACTGTTGAGTCCGCCTGAATAACTTTTTCAATTACTTTTGCTAGTCCGGCTATTGTTGGTTTTTCAAACAAATAACCTAAAGGAAGCTCTACTTGAAAAACTTGCCGGATTTGGGAAATGACGCGAGTTGCAATTAATGAATGTCCACCTAATTCAAAGAAATTATGATCAATACCTACCTTGTCAATACCAAGTACTTCTGCCCAAATACCTACTAATAAATTCTCAATGGGTGTGGAAGAAGGGATGATATTGGATGATGATATTTGTGTTAATTCGGGTGCAGGTAGTGCCTTACGATCAACCTTGCCATTAGGTGTGAGTGGGAGTGAGTCTAAAATGACAAAATTTGTCGGTATCATGTAGTTTGGCAACTTTGATTCTAGGAAGTTGCGTAACCAAGGTAATATTTGACGAGCAAATTTAGACTGTAGAGGATTATTCGCATAAAAGTTCCAAGGCTTAAAACAAGCTTTTTCTCCAGGAAAATATTGAACACAACGCCTAGTGTTCTCTAACAACTCTGTCTTATACCTGTGAAAAATCACGTCATAACTACCATCTACGCCGGAGTTTGCCCAGTTGATGTCAATGTCATATGGTAATTCCTGTTTCAAAGCCCATAGAGATTCAGGATTTAACCCAAATTCGTTATTAATTGAGTTTAGAGCTTGATGTATGTTACTTACTGTTTCATGTTGTGAGTCACTAGCGAGTAGTTCTACTGCTTTGATTTCAACTAACAGACGTGTATTTGGTACATTTCTCAGTCCAAGTATCTCTGGTTGTGTTGACTCTAGCAACTGCCGAACAGAAGTCAGTGTTAACCTTTGCTCTTGCCAATCTAACCAGGGAAACTCCTGAACAACATCAACTTTAGTTCCTACATGGATAATCACATCGTAGCGGAACTTTGTAAGTTCATTTTGGTGATGACCACGCTTGGGCTGAATCTGCACATAGCTAATTTGAGGAAGGTGATGCTTCAAAGCGATAAAGAAAGCTGGATCAATCACCAGTTCTTCCTCTTGGCTGATAGCTTGTTGTACGCGCTGTTGTAACTCGACAGTGGATAAAGAAGAAGGGGCATTATGCAGTTCAACCGAGGTGTGGAAAGCTTCTAACAGAATCAGACTGCGGAGATCTCCCACAAAAATTGAACCTCCAGGTTTTACTGTATTTACAGCACCTTCTAATACTCGTAACAGATAGTCAACACTAGGAAAGTACTGAACTACTGAATTAATAATTATGGTGTCAAAGGCTTCTGACAAAAGACCCTCAAAGTTGTCAGCCATTCTTTGCAAAACCCTAACCTGCGGTAGATTATGCTCCGGCATTGCTAGCACTTGTTGGGTATAGTGCAGAGCAGCTTTTGAGAAATCTGTACCAAAATATTGGCTACAGAAGGGAGCAATCTGGAACAACAGTAAACCATTACCACAACCTATTTCCAACACTCGATCTGGTTTGAGAGCCAATATTCTCTCAACTGTGTGGTCTACCCATTCGTGCATCTCTTCTTCGGAAATAGGCAGTCCACCATAACTGCTTTTCCAAAGACTGATATTGAAAGTTGGATCATGAGCGAAATCAATTTGCTTGAAGATATCTTTTTCTGAATCAAAGACCATCTGCCACTGCGAAATTTGCTCAGTTTGCAATTTCGTCATCTCCTCATTCGACCCCTGATGGTTTGGGTTGAGAACAAGATAAGCCACCAAGCATTGCTGCTCACAGGAGTGTTTGTGTGCGACAACAACAGTTTCTCGCACCTGTGAATATTGGCTGATAACTGCTTCAATTTCTCCAAGTTCAATGCGAAAACCACGTATTTTTACCTGATGGTCAATCCGACCAATATACTCAATTTCCCCATTGGGTAAATAGCGTGCTAAATCTCCAGTTTTATATAAACTTGTCCCTGGTTGCTCATTAAAGGGATTAGGTATAAATTTCTCTGCTGTCAGATCAGGACGGTTGAAATAACCACGAGCTAACCCTTGTCCAGCGATATGCAATTCTCCTGGTACACCTACAGGAACTAATTGATTGTATTTATCTAATATGTAAAGTTGGGTATTATCAATTGGCTGACTAATTGGTATGACCTTACCCTGAGCTTTGACTTGGGATGCTGCTGACCAAATAGTGGTTTCTGTCGGACCATACATATTCCACAAGGAGGCACATCGTTGCAACAATTGATTGGCTAAGTGTGCAGGTAAAGCTTCTCCACCACAGAGGATTTTTAATTGCTGATTCCCACTCCAATTTGCTGTTAGAAGTAATTGCCAAGTTGCTGGTGTCGCTTGTATGACCGTCGCTTTTGAGTCTGTAATTTGTGCTGATAATTGGATTGCATCTGAGGCTATTTCTCGACTAGTAATTACCAAACGACCACCGACAATGATGGGCAGAAAAAGTTCTAGGGCTGCAATATCAAAAGAATATGTTGTCAGTGCCAGTAAGGTATCATGTTGGCTTAACCCTGGTGTTTGCTTCATCGAGTTTAAAAAGTTACTCAAGGCTCGATGCGGTATTTGTACACCTTTGGGTTTACCTGTGGAACCAGAGGTATAAATTATATATGCTAGGTTGTCAGTTGTCAGTTCACACAATAAGTTTTCTTGGCTTTGTTGGGCTATTAATTGGTCATCTGCATCTAAACAAACAACTTGAGCTTTGTGTTGTGGTATTGCCTTTAACAGAGATGTTTGAGTTAGTAATACTGAGGCTTTGGCATCTTCTAAAATAAATTCTAATCGTTGTTTTGGATAGCTTGGATCTAATGGTATGTATGCACCACCTGCTTTGAGGATACCCAAAAGTCCGATGACCATATCAAGCGATCGCTCTACACAAATTCCCACTAATACTTCTGGTTTGACTCCCTGTGAGCGTAAATAATGTCCTAGTTGATTTGCTCTGGCGTTCAGTTCCCTGTATGTCAATTGTTGGTCTTCAAATACTACTGCAATTGCATCTGGTGTTTTTTCTACCTGTGCTTCTAATAACTCATGAATATACTGTTGAGGATATTCAGCCTGAGTCTGATTCCACTCCACAAGCAACTGATGTCGCTCAGATTCTGTCAACAGCGACAATTCACAAAGACGCTGCTGTGGATTAGTTACCATACCCTCTAGTAAAGTCTGCAAATGTCCCAACATTCGGGTGAGAGTATCAATGTTAAAGCGATCGCTCTCATCGGAAGTAATCTTGAGCAACAATTCTTCACCAGGAATCACAGTCAGGGTGATCGGGTAGTTAGTCTTTTCAAACCCGTGAAAATCCTTGATTTCCAAATTTATATCGCTCTGTTGCAAGGAAGCATCTATGGGATAATTCTCAAAAACCACAATACTCTCAAACAGAGATAAACCTTTGGGAACTTCGCTCCATCCTTGGATTTTCACTAATGGACAATACTCGTATTGACCCACCTCAACTAGTTGATCTCTAATTTTATCTAGCCAAGGTAAAATATTTTCTTCAGGTGGTACTTGGACTCTTATTGGTAGTGTGTTGATAAACAGCCCTACCATCGACTCGATTTTAGCTAAAGTAGCAGAACGACCAGAAGTTACGGCCCCAAAAACTACGTCTTCCTGTCCACTGTAGCGGCTCAATAGCAAAGCCCAAGCACCCTGTACTAAAGTGTTGAGTGTTAATTGGTGTTGCATTGCGAACTGTCGCAATGCTGCTGTTGTGACAACAGAAAGCTTTACTTCTTGCTCTTGATAGCTATCGGTTTGAGTCAGTACTTTTCTAGTTAGTTTATTTACTGATAGCTGTGTTGGAGTGGTAAAGCCTTGCAGCGTCTGTCGCCAGAAAATCTCAGCCTCAGATAGATTTTGTTGCTGTAGCCAGACAATATAATCCCGATATGGGCGGATAGTTTCTAAGTATATATCCTGCTTATTGCTAAAAGGTTTGTAACAATCAATAACTTCCTTGAAAACCAAGGCAGTAGACCAGCCATCTAACAACAGATGATGATTACTCCAAGTAAAGTTATAGGAATTCTCCGAAAGTTGAATTAGTGTGAGGCGCATCAATGGTGGGTGCGTCAGTTTAAAGCCACTAGAGCGATCGCTTTCCCAAAAAAGTTCTAAGTTTTGTTGTTGTTTTTCTGAGGAGAGATGTTGCCAGTTATACTCTTGCCATGGTAGAGATACCTGTCGATGCACAATTTGTACTGGTTCTTTTAAGCCTTCCCAAATAAAGCATGTTCGTAGAATTGCATGTCGTTCTACAACATATTGCCATGCCCGACGGAATGCTGTAGTGTTGAGTTTTCCTTCGAGAGTCCAGCTTAGTTGTTCAAAATAAACACTAGATTTGGTATCTGCAAGACTATGGAAGAGAATACCCTGCTGCATAGGTGAGAGGGGATAAAAGTCTTCAATGTTTTTGTTTTTCACACCCATGTTACATATCTCCCATAGCTGCTGTAATAGCATCAAGTTCTGCTTGACCCCATTGGCTTTGCTTAAATTCAGCGAAATCGGAAGGAGTAAAACCACCTGCATCGTGAAACTGACAATGAGCAATGAGCGATCGCAGTGCTTTAATAAAGTTTTGAGCAAGTACTTCAATCGTGGTCTGTCGATGCACCTTATGGCTGTAATACCAGTTCACTTCCAGATTTCCCTGATAAATACCGCTATTAATTTCGAGTAAGTGAGTTCTTTTATTTCTTAAACTGCGAGTGGAACCACTCGTTCCCTGCACTAAGCTAAACAAAGATGATTCTGGTAAAAGTTGATCGAACTGTCCTAAATAGTTAAAAATTACTTCAGCCTTTGACAAGCAAAGTTTTTTAGTTATTCTCTGATCCCGACTCAGATAGCGCAGTAATCCATAGCCAATACCTCGATTTGGAATTGCTCGTAGCTGCTCTTTGATCGACTTTAGAGCTGTTCCTTGATCTCTGGCATTTTCAAGATTTAGATGTACTGGGAATATAGTTGTGAACCAACCTACAGTCCTCGATAAATCCACATCCTCAAAGATTTCTTCTCGTCCATGTCCTTCCAAATCAATGAGAAGAGAACTTTCTCTTGTCCATTGGTTAAATGTTTGTATAAATGCTGTTAATAATACATCATTAATTTGTGTCCGGTAAGCTGCTGGTACTTGTTGCAGCAAACTTTGAGTTTCTTCAACAGACAGCGATACTGACACAACAGAAGTGGTTTCTTCTAGATGATGTTCACCAGGAAAATCTCTGGGTATGGGCGAAACCGATTGATGTTGTGTTGTCAGCCAAAAATCTCGCTCCCCAAGTAGTGTTGAAGATTGTGCATATTTTTGTAGATAGCTAGACCATTGTTTATAAGATGTTGTTTTGGGTAGCAAGTTTATTGCTTTGCCCTGACTAATTTGCTGATAAGCTGTTTGAAAATCTTCAATTAAAATTCGCCAAGAGACACCATCGATAGCTAAATGGTGAATAATCCAAAGCAAGCGGTTAGGTTGATTTTCACCCAAATTGAACAGTGCAACCCGGAATAATGGCCCTTGTGAGAGATTTAAGCTGGCTTGCAGTGTATTAGTTGCTGCTTCTATTGCTTTTGCTTGTTTATCTTTTGGTAGTGCTGAAAAATCTAAGCATGTCAGTGGTATGACATCATCAGGACTGGCGATTAGTGCTTGAGTACTAGATTCCTCTTGGATAATTCGTAAACGTAGAACATCATGATGTTTTTGTAGAGACTCTATGATTTTCTCTAAGAATAGTGGGTTAAGGTTTTGCTTGCTTTCTAACAACACTGACTGATTCCAGTGGTGTGGTTCTGGTTGATTCTGTTGCAAAAACCATTGCTGAATAGGCGTTAGTTCCAATAAGCCAGTCACTACCATCTGCTCGGCTGGGATTTTTTTAGTTGTTCCAGCTACACCCGCTAGTTGAGCAATTGTTTGATATTGAAACAATTGTTTAGTAGTCAGATTCAGCCCTACTTGGTTAGCTTTAAATATTACTTGCAGACTCAGAATAGAATCCCCGCCTAATTTAAAAAAGTTATCATTTATACCTATATTTTCTAAATTTAATACCTCTGTCCAAATAACAGCTAACTGCTTTTCAACGCTTGTTTTTGGTGCAACAAAGGTTTCTTTGAGTTCTTTGAGTTCTGGATGTACTGTATCAGTTATAGGTAAAGCCTTCCGGTCAACCTTACCATTTGGTGTGAACGGTAGTGAATCTAATGTGATAAAAGCTACTGGTATCATATAGCTTGGCAACTTTGATTCTAAAAATCCACGTAATTCAGAAATTACTAATTTTTGTGCTTTTTGTGGAACTACATAGGCAACTAAACGTTTAGAATTTGCTGAATCTTGATGTACTACAGCTACAGTTTCTCGGACTGCGGGGTGTTGAGTAATAATTGCTTCAATTTCTCCAAGTTCAATACGAAAACCCCGGAGCTTGATTTGGTTATCAATTCGACCAATGTACTCTATCTCTCCATTTGGTAGATAGCGTGCTAAATCTCCTGTTTTGTACAACCGTTCCCCTATCTGATTTGTGTAGGGATTAGGAATAAATTTATCCGCAGTGAGTTCTGCTTTGTTGAGATATCCACGGGCTAAACCTGCACCGCCAATGTACAACATACCAGGTACACCTATAGGAACAGGTTGTAAATTTTGATCTAACAAATAGGTTTGGGTGTTGTGAATCGGGCGACCAATAGGTGGAGTGGTGCTAGCACCCTTGTGTATCGAGGCAAAAGTTGAATAAGTTGTATCTTCAGAAGGGCCATATAAGTTAAAAACTTGTTGTATATTATTTTGCTGATAAAGTTGTTGTACGAATCGATTCTGAAGTGGTTCGCCTGCGATATTCACAGTTTGCACTGAAGTTGGAATGCTATCAGTTCTGATTAACTGTGAAATTAAACTTGGGACAATATTAATTAAGGTTATATTATCGGCTTTTGCCAAAGTTGCTAAATGTAGAGCATTCTCAATCAAGATGACCTTACCACCGCAACACACAGGAACAAACATCTCAAACACCGAAAGGTCAAAGCAAATCGAAGTAGAAGCCAAAATTCCTTGTTTGGCTTCTACCCCAAAGGTTTTGTTTGCCCAATCCAACATTGCAACTGTGCTACCGTGTTTAATCATCACACCTTTGGGTTTGCCTGTGGAGCCAGAGGTATAGATGACATAAGCTAGGTTGTCAGTAGTTATTTCAGAGAATATATTTTCCTGGTTTTGTTGGGCTATGAGATTATAATCAGTGTCTAAACAAACAACTTGAGTTTTATGTTGGGGGATTTTTTGAGGAAGCGACGCTTGAGTGAGCAACACTGGCGCTTGAGTGTCTTCTAGTATAAATCTCAATCGTTCTTTTGGATAGCTTGGATCTAGTGGGATGTATGCACCGCCTGCTTTGAGGATGGCTAATAGTCCGATGAGCATATCGAGCGATCGCTCTACACAAATCCCTACCAATACCTCTGGTTTTACTCCCAGCTTTTGCAAATAATTCCCTAATTGATTTGCTTTGGCGTTCAGTTCCCCATAGGTCAATTCTTGATCTTCAAAAATAACTGCAACAGCATCGGGTGTTTTCTCTACCTGGGCTTCAAATAACTCATGAATGCACTTATCTTGAGGATAGTCTGTCTTGGTATTATTCCACTCAACTAATAATTGTTGTAGTTCAGACGATGTAAGTAATGGTAAGTCTGAAATACATTGCTCACAATTCCTAACTATGCTTTCTAGTAAAGTCTGGAAATGTCCCAGCATCCGGTTAATAGTATCTGCATTAAATAAGTCCGTGTTGTACTCGCAAGTAGCAACTAACCCTTGCTCGGAGTTCTCCATAAATAAGGTCAAATCAAACTTAGATGTCCCGTTATAAACTTCCTCATAAGTAACTGATACATCCGATAGACTGAGATTGGGTTTTGGCACATTTTGCAGAACAAACATCACTTGAAAGAGTGGGTTATAGCTCAAGTCTCTGCTTGGCTGTAGTTCTTCTACTAACTTCTCAAAAGGTAAGTCTTGATGAACATAAGCTTCTAAAGCAGTTGACTTCACCCGCGCTAACAACTCCTGAAAACTCAGGTCGTCAGAAAGGTTTGTACGCAACACTAAAATATTGACAAAAAATCCTATTAATGATTCGATTTCTGCTCTGTTACGATTGGCAATTGGTGAACCGACTAAAATATCAGTCTGACCTGTGTAGCGATAAAGCAAGATTTTGAAAGCTGTAAGCAAGGTCATAAATAGAGTTACTCCCTGCTGACGGCTCAATTTCTTGAGTTCTTTTGTCAAGTTTGGAGAAAGAACTGATTTCGCTTGAGCGCCTTTGAAGGTTTGAACTGCTGATCGCGGACGATCAGTTGGTAAATTCAGTACAGGAAGTTCACCACTCAACTTTTGTTTCCAATAGGTAAATAATGGTTGAATGCGATCGCCATTCAGCCATTGTTGCTGCCAATTGACAAAATCTTTATACTGAATAGGTAATTCCGAAAGTGGTGAAACTTCGCCACCAGCAAATGCTTTATAAAGCGCAGTTAATTCTTTGATGAAAACACCGATAGACCAACCATCTGCAATTATATGATGAAAACTTACAATTAAATGATAAGTTTTATCATTTAATTGTAAAATTTTAGCACGTAGAAGTGATTGAGCAGATAAATCAAAGGGTTGCTGTGCTAATTCCCTAGCCAAATGTTGTGCTGTGCTATTGCGTTCATTTTCTGATAGTGAGCGTAAGTCTTCAACCACCAAAGTTAAGAGTACAGCTTGATTGATGACTTGCACAGGTTGTCCATCTACTACTGTAAAGCTTGTACGCAATACTTCGTGTCGTCTAATAATTTCGTTCAGACTATCTTCTAAGACAGCTAGGTTAACGCAAGCTTTGAAGTTAATAACTATAGGAATATTGTATGTAGGAGCATCGGGATTTAGCTGGTTGATAAACCACAATCCCTGCTGGTCTGAAGATAGAGGATGAATAGATGTATATGTATTTTTCTGTTGTTGAGTATGTTGAGTGAGACATAGTGATGGTAGTCCATCTGTCGTCATTTGAGCAAGGATTTTAGTGACGAGCGATCGCGTACTCATCCCTGCAAAAAAGTCTGCTACCGATACTTCTACTTCAAATTCAACTTCAATTCGGTTTTTTAACTCAAATACTTTTAAAGAGTCAAGTCCGAGAGTGCTTAATAATTCTTGAGGATTGATCTCATCTACTGTAATTGCAAGTATTCCTGCCAAAAGTTCAATCAGATATGATTCTAAAAGTGGTTGACATTCCCTGGGGGAAAGCGCCAAAAGTTCCGAACGCTGTAATTGAGTTTCTTTTCTTGCAATATTACTAATTTTGAGAATGTTACTTGCAACTACATTGAGTTCACCTTGCTCAAACTGAGTCCGAGTTGCACGTCTTTGAATCTTACCACTGGAAGTTTTGGGAATACTACCTGGTTTAATCAAGACTACAGCATAAACTTGTACCTCATGCTCTTCAGTAACCGCTTGGCGAATAGCAGAGATCACTTCTTCTAAATTTGGCTTGGCGCGAAACTCTAATTCTTGTACAATTACTAGCCGTTCTTCATGATTAACTTTGACTGTAAACGCTGCACCAGCAGCAGAACGCAATGATGGATGACTGCGTTCTGTGGTTGATTCTATATCCTGCGGATAAAGATTTCGACCACGAATAATAATTAAGTCTTTGGCTCTTCCTGTAATGAAAAGCTCACCATTGTGCAAAAACCCTAAATCTCCCGTTCGCAAAAATGGCCCTTTACCTGTGTCTGATAGATAAGCATGGAAGGTTTCTATTGTCTGTTGAGGACGATTCCAATAACCTTGACCAACACTCGACCCAGATACCCAGATTTCTCCGATTTCATCTACTTTACAACTACTGAGTGTTTCTGAATTGGCAATGACTACCTCTTGTTCTGGTATAACTCGACCACAACTGACAAAATGATAAGCATCTTCATCTTGAGCAGATGATTCTACCACGCGATGGGATTCTAATGCAGATTTTGCGACTGTTTTGATTGTCGGTGCTGTTACCTTCTCCACACCAGAAACCATTAGAGTTGTTTCAGCCATTCCGTAACAAGGGTAGAAAGCTTGTTTACGAAAACCACACTCAGCAAAAGCTTCTGCAAACCGTTCTAAAGTATCATACCGAATCGGTTCAGCACCGTTAAATGCAACACTCCAGCTACTCAAGTCAAGAGTTTGTTTTTGTTCAGGAGTAATTTTTTGAGTACATAATTCATAGGCAAAATTAGGGCCGCCACTCGTTGTACCTTTATATTGGGAAATAGCTTGCAACCAACGATAGGGACGTTGCAGAAAGGAAGCTGGAGGCATTAAGATGCAAGGGAAACCTCCATACAAAGGTTGCAATATTCCACCAATCAAACCCATATCATGATAAGTTGGCAACCATGAGACAAACTTACTCTCGGTTGAATGCTCCATGAATTGGTAAGTCGTGGCAGCATTATGTATTAAATTTCGATGACTAATCATTACACCCTTGGGTGTGCCTGTAGAACCAGAGGTATATTGCAGAAAAGCTAGAGTATTTTGATCAATAGAGGGTTCTTGCCAGGTGTCTTCTATTCCTAGAGTAAGATTATCAGTAGTTAACCATTCCAAAGATTCTACATCAGTCTTTTGTGTCATTAAAGACCGCACTGTAAATAGAATTTCTGTTGTTGTCAGAGCGATCGCTGCTTGTGCATCTGTGGAAATTGCTTTGATTCTTGGTGTATTGCGCTCATTTCGAGGTGGATATGCAGTTACAGCTATGACTCCCGCATATAAGCAACCAAAAAAAGCGACTAAAAAATCTAGTCCTGGGGGATAAAGTAGTAAAGCCCGTTCCCCTGTCAAACTCAATGCTTGTAACTGAGCAGCTACTCGACGCGATCGCCTATCTAATTCTTGATAGGTCAATGTTGCTTTTTCTATTTTCCCATCTAATAAAAAGGTAAAAGCATCTTTATCTGGCTGCGTAGAGCTTCTGAAGCGTAGTAATTCGACAACTGTAGAAAAATCACCCAAATGATCACAGAAGCTATGAGAAAATTGACTCATTTTCATTTCAACTCAACACCATATACAAATTATTCTCTCATCAGACTCTCAATGAAACATTGTTTGCAAGTTCGTAACCATCTTCATAAGCAAAATTTTTAGAATCACGGCAAAAATCTGGTTGATAAAAACGCACAGGAACCAGATTATTGCTGCAATGGTTGATTAAATAATCAGGAGACCATTTTTTACAAGCATCCCAATGTTTAGCAACATCTTCAATTACAAGAGACTGATATTGTTTCCAGATATCTGAAAATTGCTTGGTGCTAGGACTTTTCATTCTTAGAATCGATGCACTCATTTGAAGTTTGATCGTCATAAAAACTCCAACATTATCACTTGCTTTTACTGGAAGTTTTATGCTAATTTCTAGCCATAGCTATGTGCAATAAATGTTAATTTTTCATTGATTATATGAATAGTTTATGAGCTTGCGTCGTGTTTTTCACTAATAATAAATATTCCGGACATATCTAAAGAATAAGGCGCTATTGTCAATTAAACCAAATCTTTGTAATTGAGCAGCTATTTAACGCGATCGCCTATCTAAATTCTTGAGCGGAATTCAGGAGTCAGGAATAAGCATAAGCAAGGCTTTTTATCTAGGTTGTAGACCAAAATACTGAACCTCACTAACTTGCAATCCATCGTAATTAGTTCTGCCAATAACTTAGATTGTGCAAACGCTGAGTATATAGTGTAGTGATTTCTTTGAAGAAATTCTGAGTTAATGCAAGTAATTTTTATTTATCTTTGATTACACTAACGAGAATAAGTAGCTTTAGCAAGAGAATATTTATAGAGATTAATTATTAATTATTTTTTTAGTATCAGTTTTAGTTATTAAAATTATTGATATTAGGACTTACGCGTTGACAGAAAAGTCAAAATAGCAGCTATGATTTTCAGCGCTTCTAGCCTGATTTTTCTATTCCTCACCAAGCGATGTCTAGCGACAAGCCGCGTAGCGTCTACGCAATGAACAAACGGTCTTTATAAAAGCCTGAAATAAGGTACTTACGTTAATACACAAGATGATTCGTTTGTACAGTGCGTAAGTCCTACACTTCACCGTGTCAATCCCCGCTCCCTATTCATCAAGCAATTATCTGGATTAGGAGTAATTATTACTTGGCATCCATAACTAAAGAAAAAAGATTATTAATTATCTTGTGCATTGTGTCACTCCATAATATGATTCAAATAACTTAAACTAAATGACAATTATTTGCAAAATTAGTCATTATGTCTTCAAGTACAGGCCAGTAGTGTGATTGAGTGAAAGCGGATAAATGAAGTTAGATAGATTTTTTCAAAGCCTGCTGCTGACAGGTGTGGTTGTTGTTTTTATAAGTACTCCTGTTAAAGCTCAGGATGCAAGAGAGGATATTCAAGGTCGATCTTCTACCCAGACGTCAGGGAAATCTACATTGGGTAAAGAATTTGTGATCACCAAATCTCCGAGATTAGTTTCCAATACTAGAAAAACCAAACTGCAAAAGTCTCAGATTCCAAGTTCACAGCAAAGAGCAAAGTCGGATAAAACAACTAAAAATATTCCTCAACTCAGAAAAATCCAACTTCCCGCTACTAACGCCGAAAGGTTAGTACAGTCACCAACACCAACTAACCCTGCTAACCCACAACAAAGAGGTGGAGAGCAAGTTATATCAATCACGGGAGTTAAGGCGAATTCCACACAGACAGGTGTAGAGGTAATTTTAGAAACATCTCTTGGAGAACAACTGCAAGTTACAAATCGCAGTGCAGGTAATAATTTTATTGCAGATGTATCTGGCGGACAATTGCGCTTACCTTCGGGCGAGCCATTTGTATTCCGTTCAGAAAAACCACTTGCGGGAATTACTGAAATTACAGTCACAAATATTGATGCAAATACAGTGCGAGTGACGGTTGTAGGTGAAAACACTTTGCCAACCGTTGAGTTATTTGATGATAATGTAGGGTTGGTTTTTGGTATAAGTTCGGCTACAACAGCAACGCAGCCACCACAACAGCCTGAAACACCACAAGCCCAAGAACCAGAAAACCAGACACCGCAAGAAGAACCAGCAGCACAACAAGATGAGCCGATTGAATTAGTAGTCACGGGAGAGCAAGACGGGTATGATGTAACGAATACTACCACCGGAACAAGAACCGATACACCTTTGCGTGACATTCCCCAATCAATTCAGGTGGTACCACAAGAAGTCTTGCGCGACCAGCAAGTTACCCGCCTAGAAGATGCACTCAGAAATGTTACTGGTGTTAATCAGGCTTTTAACTTTGGTTCAATTAACACTTTTACAATTCGCGGATTTGATGCGACAGCAACTAATCTTCTCAGGGATGGGCTAATTGATCCTTTGGCTGGAGAAGTGACTGAACTTTCCAGTGTTGAACAAGTTGAAGTTCTCAAAGGACCCGCATCAGTATTATTTGGTTTGGGTAATCCTGGAGGAGTCATCAATATAGTATCTAAACGTCCATTAAGTGATCGCTTTGAGTCCATTGATGCAACCGTTGGCAGTTATAGTTACTATCGGGGTGCAATTGATTTATCGGGGCCGTTAAATGACTCGAAGACAGTCTTGTATCGTTTCAATACAGCCTACAGAAATTCAGGTAGTTTTATCGATTTCTATAATGGTGAACACTTGAATATATCACCTGTGGTCAGTGTGGCTATAGGCGATAAAACTAACCTGACTCTAGAGGGAGAATACATCAGTACAAGAGATTCTTACGCATCTGGCGTACCTGTTGTGGGGAGTGTATTATCTAACCCTAACGGCGAAGTATCCCGTCATCGCAATTTTGGTGAACCTTCTGATGAATTTGAGCATATAATTACAAGGGCTGGATACAAATTAGAACATAAATTTAATGACAACTGGTCATTAAACAATGCTTTTATGTTCAGCTATCGTGATTACAGCGACAAACTGACGATTCCCTCAACCTTGGATGCAGATAATCGAACTTTTAATCGTACTTACCGAGAATACGAGCTGGAAAATAAAAATTATGCCCTGACAACAAATTTGATTGGTAAATTCTCGACGGGTTCAATTCAGCATCAGCTCCTATTTGGAGTTGATTTGAATCGTTTTGAAAACTTCTCACCAAAATATCTCGAACGCCAAGCAGCACCAATTGATATCTTTAATCCTACATATGGTCAACCACCAGGTGAGATTACTTTCGATGAATTTAGCGATCGCTCCCGCACAAATTCTTTAGGAATTTATTTACAAGACCAAATTGCACTGACCGATGGCTTGAAGTTGTTGTTAGGTGGACGGTTTGATACTTTTAACCGAAAATATGAAGATTTCACCAATGACACAGAAAGTAGTGGGTCAGATAGTGCATTCAGTCCTCGGTTTGGGATTGTTTATCAACCCATTCCTGCGATTTCACTATATGCTAGTTATACACGTTCGTTTACTCCACCAAGCGGTACATTCTTTTTTGGCGTTGATTCTTCCTTCGAGCCAGAAGAAGGTACTCAGTATGAAGTTGGGGTAAAGGCTGATTTCAACGATCGCCTTTCAGCAACCTTAGCATTCTTTGATTTGACCCGTACTAATGTCTCAACAGAAGACCCCAATAATCCAAACTTTTCCATCCAAGTAGGTGAGCAGAATAGCCAAGGTATTGAACTGAATCTTGCAGGCGAAATTTTGCCGGGATGGAATATTTATGCAGGCTATGCTTATACCGATGCACGGATCACTGAAGATAATACCTATGATGTTGGCAACCGATTACCAAATACCGCAGAGCATTCTGCCAATTTATGGACAACCTATCAAATTCAAGCAGGGAATTTACAAGGTTTAGGGTTTGGTTTAGGTTTGTTTTTTGTAGGCGATCGCGCCGGAGATTTGGAGAATAGTTACGATGTACCTAGTTATGTTAGGACTGATGCAAGTATTTTCTATAACCGAGATAGATTTAGAGTTGCACTCAACTTCAAAAATCTATTTGATGTAGATTATTTTGAAAGTGCGCTTAATTCTAATCGTGTTTACTATGGACAGCCATTTACTGTGCAAGGAACTGTTTCTTGGCAATTTTAAAAGTCGATTTAAATAATTTCGATGGGGCAAATTATTCAAAGTTTGCCCTTTACAATTTACTGAGGTTATTTGCTGCCTAAATAATTGGTCAAAGGAGAATAAAATATTTTTAGAAAGAACCACTATCTCAAACTATTTATATTAGGAATAGCTATTGTCATTTTGCTTGGAGCTTGTTATAATTTCTTCTTTCATAATTAGTTTAAATAAATATAATCAGACTTCCTCTCTCTCTAATGAAAAAAGTAAGTCGTATAATAATCATATTTATATTTGCTAGCCTCACAACTTTTTTGTTTTCTACTTGCAATCACAAGTTAACAGAAAATACAGGTAACTTAGGTGGATTATCTCGCCAAACCAACTGTCGAATAATTCAGCATTTAGTAGGAGAAACTTGTGTCCCTCAGAACCCTCAACGTATTATTGCCTTGCATGTAGCTACTTTAGGAAACTTACTTACTCTTGGGGTTAAACCAATAGGAAGTGCAACTGAATTTGACAAAACTGAATTTCCTAAGTATCTTGAAAGTAAGATAGGTGGAATCGAATGGGTGGGAGGTACCACTCAACCTAATCTAGAAAAAATATTAAAACTCAAACCGGATTTGATTATCAATTTGAGTGACGATCAAAGTATTTATCCTCTACTCTCAAAAATTGCCCCAACTGTACAAACTGGTTGGGAAGGTCCCAATGAATGGAAGGAACATTTTAGTTTTGTTGCTAAAGTCTTAGGAAGAGAAGATACTTATCAACAGGCGTGGGATCATTATAATCAGCGAATTAAAGAACTTAAAGTGGCTTTGGGCGATCGCTATCAAAATCAAAAATTTTCTTATGTCTATCTTGAAGATAGTAATAATCCTATATTTATTAGCGAACTTAAAAATGTATTTGCTGGCTCAATACTAAATGATGCTGGTTTGCAACGTACAGAAGTACAAAATGTTATTAGTTCAAATGGCTATCTTTTTATTCCTGAAGAAGAATTATCGAAGATAGATGGTGATGTTGTATTTATAGGAATTGATGAGGACAGTGATCCGAAATCATTTAACAAAATTAAACAAAAGCCACTATGGAAGACACTTAAAGCCGTTCAAACAAATCATGTATATATTGTCAACAAATCAACTTGGAGAGAGTCAAACTTAATTGCAGCTGATACAGTAATTGATGATTTATTTAAATACCTCGTCGATATTCCCTAAATTTATGTCCAAACATATCCTATTCGTCCACAAATCTACGATACTTTTTGCTTCCCAATCCTCTAAGCAGCAGACATAGTATAGATTATGATTACTTATGATTAGCTAGCCGAGAATGCGTCAGCTCTCGCTATTACATCTTCAAACAGGACTTACGGGAGCATCCCAATTTTTTCAATATACCGCGAATTACAGTTTATTTAATCCATGATCCTTACCAGGTAATGTCTCTGTTTTCCTTTCCTCAAATCCTACTAGCTAGGCAGTTACCTTAAAGCTAGAATAAGATGGACAATTTAGTTCTGCCTAGTCCTTGCTCGGGTACAAAGTATCAAATGAAGCGATGATGACAAAATCGTTACAATCTCTATTCCAGTTAATTGCTAAGGCTAAAGATGAACAGGAGTTAAAATCGCAAATTTCTGCGGAGGTGGGCGAGTATTTCACTGCTAAAAGGTGGAGATTGCTTTTTTTTAATCAGCTACCTTCTATTTATGCCAGTTTTCAAAAAAGCAATTTTCAGAAAGCGCTGCAATTGGGATTATCTACTAAGCACAATCCAGTCTTGTGCTACTTAGTGGAACGTCATGCCCCTGTTCACGAAGGATTAGTAGTATCACCCAAAACATGGAGGCTGATTTGTCCCCGTAATGATCACTGGCACGTCATGGCAGGGCCAATTGTAAGCAATGGACAATTAGTAGGCATAGTAGCCTTGACCCGTGAAAAGGGAATGCCTGCATTTAACACACAAAATCTAGCAGATTTAAGTGCCCTTTGTCTACATCTATCCACTTGGGTTGCAACAGGAGGCTCACAAACTATTTTTATTTCGTTGAAGCCATCTGAACAAACGAGATTGAATTCTTTTGAGATTAAACCTCTCACTCCACGTGAAGTAGAAATTTCTGAACTCGTAGCACGGGGATTTACAAATGCTGAAATTGGTACAGTTCTCAGAATTCAGGAAAATTCTGTCAAGCAAGCTTTAAAACGTATGTTTCGTAAACTCGAAGTTTCATCTCGTGCTGAGATGGTTGCAAAGCTTTCTTCCTTCCAATTTAGCAACGTCAATTAATTCTAATTTTATCTGACAACAAATGTCGTCCCTCTGAAACTGCACATTTTATAACCTTTATATAGCAAATCTTTTAGCCTTTCTCCGAGAAATGTGCTAATTTTGTTCGTGAGCGTGCGATTACGACCCTCGGGCGCTCATTCTTGCACCTACCTTATATCTGACAGGATATAAGGTAGGTGCAAATTCAGAGGTTTGCTGTCAGATCATGTTAATTTTATTTACTTGCTAATTCCTGACAAACACGTGAGTTGAATTGCATTCTAGCTGACACATCATGATTATGTTGTAAAACATCATTTTTGATTGCCCATAGAACTGCTTCAGTTCGTGAGCTCAGTCCTAATTTTGCATAAATTTGGCTAATATAATTGCGTATTGTTTGATGACCTAAACTTAGCTCATTAGCAATACAAGCATTATCCAAACCTCGTGCTATCATCCTCAGAATTTGTTGCTCTCGCTGTGTCAAATTAGCATTTTCAGCTTGATTCCATTCGCCTTTATTGGATTGAACATAATATTCTACAAGATTTTTACTAAACCATGTTTTCCCTTGGGCTACTGTAAGACTAGCATTAACTAGTGTTTGTGGTTCTTCAGATTTCAGTACACAGCCTGCTATACCATTTCTTTTTAAAGTGGAAAGGGTTAGTTTGTTATGACTCATAAGTCCTAATATCTTTAGCTTTGGACAATTCCTGTGTAAAAAAGCTATTGCATCAGGGAATTTGAATTGAGGTAAATCTAAATCCATAATTATTAAATCTGGTTGAAGCTTTTGATGCAATTTTCTAATTTTATGACTACTGTTTGCTTCACCTACTATGATTAATTTTTTTTCGACACTTAGAGTAGTACGAATACCTACTCCTATTAATGAAGCTTCGTCAGCAAGTAATACTCGAATATTATTGTACATCTGTATACCCTTCCTCATATTTGGTTTTCAGGGAATATTTAGTTAGATTTACGTGCCTTATCATCCCTCATAAATAATTTCGCACTCCCATAGTATTTTTAAAGGAACTTATTGAATGACACTGCAAAAAACATTAGAGAGTCTGTACCAAATTTGATCCATGTATCACCTCTATGGCAAGTACGGCTGACTTATGATTGCTGGCTAGAAAAAGACATTGCTAAATTTTATAGGCTATCAACAAATCATTGATGGACAAAGCCACTTGAATTTAAATTGTGCATCTGCTGTCGGAAATTGCCAGTTAACTATAAGTTCCCTTGCTTTACGCATTTAGACTGGCAATTTTTTCCTCAAAGTCACTTTGTTAAAAAGTCTTTCTGTCAAAACACTCACAGGTTAAAGCCATCGGTAACAGGTTGATATAATCAATATTTTGTCGATTAACTAACTATTAATCAAAACTTCGTCAAAATCGTTGTAGGAAACACTATTTTGAGGAAGCTGTTGCGTAATATTTAAACGCTTCATTTATTTTTGCCCTCAAAACATATTACAAACATATTTCCCACATTTTCAGCGTGACATTAATCGACAAAATCAAACTGATTTTAACCTGTGACTAATACCAAGCATTATAACCCCGCTTTTAACATGTACATCGTAACAAGATAAATTTTTAAATATTTCTGTAATAAACAGAACCGTAATGATACTAAAATGTGTATTATTATTGACACTAAAATATACAGCGTTTTAATTTATACTTTTTATAAAATTATTTTTTGTTCACTTATCCCAGATATTGATAAAATTTATCATTAAATAATATTATTATGAACTAGCTTTTGCTTTTAACTACTATGTATATTGAATATTTGCTATTGACCCTGTTTGATTTTAGATGAAAAAAATAAAACATATTTATTTAAAATACTGAGTTCTATTTAAACTTATTGACTCAGCAACGTTGTGGTTATGTTAAAATTTAATGACAATTAAATGATGAAATCCTTATATGTTGGAAAAAGCAGACTTTGCGATTGAAGTATCTTGCATAAGTAATAAATGTATCTAATAGCAGATATCAAGCAAAAAACTTTTTTTATTTATTTAAAATATAGCTTAGGTAGGATGTAATTATTCTTGTAACGTGCATGAGTCTGTGTTTTTAAAAGCGTCCCACCACGCTGTCTTTTTGCTTTTATATATGAATGGAAGTAAACATGTATCTGCTTCTACCCTGTTTTCTGTATTTCTTAGAAGAGTAGTAAAAAACAAAACCTATGAAGGTAGGTTTTATGGTATTCATGAAGATAACCTCAATAAGTTTAGATAACAATTTAATAAAAAAGTACATGTGTAACTGTACAAATTTTTTAGGATAAAGCTAAATTAGTACATGATGTAATGTACTAATTATCAAAACTCAGGTCAAAGTTAAGTTCTTTTATATATGTAACTATATAGATGAAATTTCATTTTTTTAGTTATATTTAATGAGAGTTTTTGATTAATTGAAAGTAGAACAGCACAAAAAACCCGTAGACGCGGAGCGGCTTCTCGGAGAGTAATATATAACGGAAAGTAAACTTGCCCAAAAAGCTCTTCAATTCTGCCTACCTGCGGAAGCCGCTCCGCGTCTACTGCTCTGTGTCTTCTGTCTTGTCATAACGACAATTTCCCACACCTATCTACTATTTTTTTAAACGAATATTCATACTCCTCATGAGGAATGAAGCAACAATGAATACTAAAATTTCTGAACAAGCAATCCTAAATTATGAATACTATGAAACTCAAGAAACTAGTCATGAAATCAAAATGATAAATGCTTCTGTACAATCATCAACTTTGAAAGACACAAACAACTATCTTACAGAAGCTACTTTTAATTTGTCAGACTACCTTGCACAACGGCAGGAAAAAGTTGAAGCAGCACTCGAAAGCTCAATCACTTCAGGTTATCCAGAAAAGCTATATGAGTCTATGCGGTATTCCTTAATGGCCGGGGGAAAACGTCTGCGCCCAATTTTATGTCTTGCCAGCTGTGAATTATCTGGGGGCGTTTTAGAAATGGCTATGCCCACTGCTTGTGCGCTGGAAATGCTTCACACGATGTCTTTAATGCATGACGACTTACCTGCTTTAGATAACGACGACTATCGTCGAGGTAAGTTAACCAATCATAAAATCTATGGCGAAAATATTGCCATACTGGCTGGCGATGCACTTTTGCCCTATGCCTTTGAATATATAGTAGTTCAAACAAAAGGAGTTCCAGCTGATCGCTTGTTACGAGTCATTGCTAAGTTAAGCCATGCGGTTGGAGCAAGAGGTCTAGCAGGTGGTCAAGTTGCTGATCTTGAATCAGAGAAATTGCAAAATCTTGATCTCGCAACTCTTAACTTTATTCACTCTCACAAAACTGGTGCATTGTTAGAAGCCTGTGTTGTTTCTGGAGCACTGTTAATAGGAGCAAATGATGAGGTTTTGCGGAGGCTTTCTCGTTATGCTCGCAATATTGGTCTTGCCTTTCAGATTATCGATGATGTCCTAGATGTTACTGCAACTAAGGAGCAACTAGGTAAAACTCCAGGTAAAGATGAAAAGGCACAGAAAGCAACTTATCCTAGTTTGTTAGGAATTAATGAATCTAGATACCAGGCACAAAAATTAATTGAGGAAGCCAAGAAAGAACTCGCTCCTTTTGAGAAGAAAGCTATCCCTCTAATAAGTCTAGCTGACTATATTATCACTAGAACTCACTAGGTAGCTAAGTAGTTATCGTAAATAGCTGGACTCCTCCTACACCCCTACACCCACTTTCAATTCAGATGGATACAAAAGCCTTAAAGCGATCGCTCCATAATTCCAATCGCTATTACCGTAATGGGTTTGGACACAAAGTAGAAGCAACAGAAAGATTGCATTTTGACTATCAGAGTGGTTTAATCCAACAAATCCGAGAGAATGGCTATAAATTACAACGAGGTGATGTCACCATTCGACTAGCAGAAGCATTTGGATTTTGCTGGGGGGTCGAGCGGGTGATTGCTCTAACCTATGAAACACGTAAGCAATTTCCTACTGAGCGAATTTGGATTACCAACGAGATTATTCACAATCCGACGGTGAATCAAAATCTGACAGAAATGCAAATTGAATTTATTCCAATGAATGAGCAGGGACAGAAGGATTTTGCGGTTGTTACTGAGGAAGATGTAGTAATTCTACCTGCCTTTGGAGCTACAATTGAGGAAATTAAACTATTAAATACGATAGGGTGTACAATTGTAGATACAACCTGTCCGTGGGTTTCTAAAGTTTGGAATAGTGTTGAAAAACACAAAAAACAAAGTTACACTTCAATTATCCATGGTAAATATAAACACGAAGAAACAATTGCAACTAGTTCCTATGCAGACAAATATCTAGTTATTCTCAATTTACAACAGGCAGAGTATGTCTGCAATTATATTCTCAATGGTGGAGACCGTGAAGAATTCTTGAGCCAATTTGCTGGAAGCTATTCTTTTGGATTTGATCCAGATACTGATTTAGAACGCATAGGTATTGCCAATCAAACGACAATGCTCAAAAGGGAAACCGAGCAAATAGGAAAGCTATTTGAGCGTACTCTCATGCGTAAGTATGGCCCAAGCCAAATCGATAATCATTTCTTGAGCTTCAACACCATCTGCGATGCAACCCAAGAGCGTCAGGATGCAATGTTCAAACTTGTGGAAGAAAAGATAGATTTGATGGTTGTGGTGGGTGGGTTTAACTCGTCTAACACAACTCACTTGCAGGAAATCGCCTTGGGGCGCGGTATCCCCTCTTATCACATCGACAGTGTAGAACGTTTGGGGCCAGGTAATCGAATTCAGCACAAAAAGCTAAATCAAGATTTAGAAGTGGTTGAAGAATGGCTACCACAAAGACCAGTTGTAGTAGGAATTACTGCTGGAGCTTCTACCCCAGATACAGTTGTTTCTAATGTCATCGAGAGGCTTTTTGAGATCAAGTCAGCTATGTAGCACTTTGTCTGGGAAGAGTGGAGACTTTGAGTTGCCTGTAAGGGGCTGTGGGGGGGAGAACGGAACGGTTTTTACCGTTAGCTGAGAAGATCCAAATTCAATGAGTAGAAGCTTTCATGCTTTTCTCTTTAATTGTTTTGATTGCAACAAGGAAAATATAAAGATGACCATTGTTAACCGTATACGTACTGATGTTGTGAATGTAGCAAAATCTTTCGGAGCGGAATATTCCGAAGCAGTGATTGACCAGATATTCCAAGGCTTTGGTGAGAAGTTTACTAATGCTGGATTCGCAATTCGGGTACAAAACAAACGAAATCAAAAAGTTGATTGCAATATTCGCTATGGAGAAGCGAAGGAGAATTGTCTTGCATGGGATATAGCCAGAGAATCAGGTTTGCTATCTGACCAAGGTCATCCTGTAGACAAACTCATACAGGAAATGTTTCAAGCTATTCCAGCGATCGCATATGGTGCAGATTTTGATATTAACTATGGATTAGTAAAAATTTGGCATCTTCCCAAGATAGTACCCGTAGAAGAGGCTTTTAAAATACCATCTTTGCCAAAGAGTGTAAATGCTCATATAGATTTCTTCAAAAAGTATCATCTTGATGCTTTGTGCGCCTTGACAGTTGATTATCGGAATAAATCAACTAATCTGTATTTTGATGCTCATCATCCAGAACAGCGTACAACCCAATTCTACAAAAATATTTTGCAGTCACAACAATTTCAAGTGCCTTCTGATGAAGTGCTGGAAATACTTGTCAATTGTCCAGAAATTGCAGTTACCTTCAATTGGTCTTCTCCTAGGATTGAGCGGATGTGTTTTTACACTGCTTTCGTAAATCGTGAAACTGTGCCTCAACACATTAATCCAGTACTGAAAAAATTTGCTCAAGAGGCCCCAGCACTATTAGACAATCCAGGTTTTTTAGTTGGCTGGTCATTTGGTCCAGATGCAAAAAAGGGAACATATATCAAAATTGATGTAGATTATCATGGTCTAGTTGTGCCTTCATTCTTCCACATGCACAATTTACCGTTACCCGTACCTGAAGCTACGAGCGTTTTCAACTTACCATCCTCTGAGGCAGAGGATAAATCTAGTAGTGTTGTTATGTCATAACTAACTCAAAACTCTAGAAGCGGCATTGCTAATCTCGATATAGAAGATCAATACCGTCTTAGTCAGTAAAGTGCAGGACTAGGTGAACTTTAAAATTTTGTGTTGCCAAAACTGGAATTTATACGAATGGAGACGACATAAACTCCTGATTTTAACTACAGCTAGTCGTTGAAAAACCAAATTTTTTGCTCAATTTTTGGTATTTTTATCCTCTATTTTGGCAACACAATTATCTTTTGACTAGTAGGTGTGCTAAGGCAGTCTAGAATTTCTTGTTTGAATCAAGGAACAAACAAATGGTTAGCTATGTTGAAAAGGTCATACAGCTGAAAACCACAACACCAGAAACTCAAGTGGACAACAAGGTAATGAACCTAGCAGCTAGTTGGTACATTGCCATGCAATCTAAGGAACTAGGCAAAAAGCCACAAGCAATAGAGTTATTTGGTCGTTCTCTAGTTGCATGGCGAGACAAAGCAGGTAAAGCAGTGATTATGGAGCGTTTCTGCTCACACTTAGGTGCATCTTTAGCAATCGGTGAGGTAGTAGATGGTTGCATTCGATGCCCTTTTCATCACTGGCGCTATGATAGTTCTGGTGTATGCGTGGACATACCAAAGGTAGCAACACCTACAACAGATTTAATTCCGCCAACAGCGCGTCAATACACTTATGTGACTCAGGAAAAATATGATTACATTTGGGTGTGGTATGGAACTGCGACTCCTTTATTTGACTTACCCAAGTTTGATGCGGCAGAAAGCGACAAGCATAAATATATGGCTTGTCCTGCATCCATTCCAGTAAAAACTACTGTACGGCGGGTAGCTGAAAATGCATTTGACCACCACCATATCGTCTCAATACATAAAATGCCAGTAAATGGTCAAATTAAACTGACCCTGCTGAATGAGGAAGATGTAGAAATTAGCGAATTACCAATCGCAAAAGAAGCCTGGATGGGAAGTCTCATCGAAGCCCAACTTAAAACCTATTTTGGTGTAGGTGCAATTACCAAGGTTTTAGGATTAAATTTTGAAACTTTGTCGGTTCGAGGAGATGCTTGGCCGAGTGGCTCTGTAGCAATAATGAAATTCAACGGACAGCAAAAGTTTCAGCTACTCAGTGGTGTTACTCCAATCTCTGAAAACCAGACCATTTGGCACCTTTTGTTAATGATTAAAAAAACTGGCAACTTATGGTTAGATTTACTTTCCTACATTGTATTTGGTCAACAAAATGTAGCTACTGCATTTGTGGATAAAGCGCTTTTCGATGCGATGAGTCCATATACAGGTCGAGCGTTTATTAAGCCCGATCAGCCAGTGCTGAAGTTTAGACAGTTTTATCAAAATTGGGTTGCGAAAGCAGAGTAAAAAGATATTTTGTCAATACAATTATTTTTTCATAAATAAGTGTGCCACGGCAGTCTAGATTTGTTATTTGAATCAAGGAGCAAATAAATGGTTAGCTACGTTGAAAAGAGTATACAGTCAAAAGTTACACCATCAGAAACTCAAGTGGACAACAAGGTAATGAACCTAGCAGCTAGTTGGTACATTGCCATGCAATCTAAGGAACTAGGCAAAAAGCCACAAGCAATAGAGTTATTTGGTCGTTCTCTAGTTGCATGGCGAGACAAAGCAGGTAAAGCAGTGATTATGGAGCGTTTCTGCTCACACTTAGGTGCATCTTTAGCAATCGGTGAGGTAGTAGATGGTTGCATTCGATGCCCTTTTCATCACTGGCGCTATGATAGTTCTGGTGTATGCGTGGACATACCAAAGGTAGCAACACCTACAACAGATTTAATTCCGCCAACAGCACGTCAACATACTTATGTCGCCCAGGAAAAATATGGTTACATTTGGGTTTGGTATGGAAGTGCAACTCC
Organism: Pelatocladus sp.; assembly: GCF_059505505.1. NCBI lineage: Bacteria > Bacillati > Cyanobacteriota > Cyanophyceae > Nostocales > Hapalosiphonaceae > Pelatocladus > Pelatocladus sp. The sequence continues at coordinate 45,592 of NZ_JCACKS010000192.1, forward strand.
TATGTTTCCTTTACCTAAGTTTGACGCGGCAGAAAGCGACAAGCATAAATATATGCCTTATCGCTTCTCCTTGCTAGTAAAAACTACTGTGCGACGAATAATTGAAAATGCATTTGACCATCACCATCTCGTTACATCACATAAGATGCCAGTAGATGGTCAAATTAGACTGACTATGCTGAATGAAGATAATGTGGAACTTAGCGAACTCCCAATCGCAAAAGAAGCCTGGATTGGAGACATTATGGAAGGTCAACTTAAGACTTATTTGGGTACGCGTTTAATCACAAAAGCTTTAGGGTTAAATGCTGGAGCTATGTGGAATCGAGTAGATGCATGGCCTAGTGGATTCATAAGCAGAGTTGATCTCAGTGGACAACAGAAAGTAATAATTATTTCTAGTGTGACTCCAGTTTCTGAAAATGAAACAATATGGCATACGCTTCTCATGATCAACAAAACTGGCAACTTGTTACGAGATTTATTTTCCTATATTGCTTTTGGTCGGCAAAGTGAAGCGACTGCATTGCAGGATGAACCAATTTTTAATACTATCAGTCCATGTACGGAAGGACGGGCATATGTTAATACTGACCATTCATTGTTGAAGTATAGACAATTTTATCAAAGTTGGGTTGCAAAGGTAAAGTAGAAAAAAGCTAGCAGTGAATCTGCTTCTGTTGTGAAACATTAAGTTCTTCTTTTTAGGGCGTTGTTGCATCAAAATATGAATCATGCGATCGCTCTAATTCATATTTCTATTCTGCAACGCCAAAATCGCTGTAGCTATTTTATAAATACCTACATTTTACATCTTAATAGAAGGAACAAATAAATGGTTAGCTATGTTGAAAAGGACGTACAATCAAAGCTTACAACATCAGAAGCTGAAGTTGACAACAAGGTAATGAACCTAGCAGCTAGTTGGTATATTGCCATGCAATCAAAGGAACTAGGCAAAAAGCCACAAGCAATAGAGTTATTTGGTCGTTCTCTAGTTGCATGGCGAGACAAAGCAGGTAAAGCAGTGATTATGGAGCGTTTCTGCTCACACTTAGGTGCATCTTTAGCAATCGGTGAGGTAGTAGATGGTTGCATTCGATGCCCTTTTCATCACTGGCGCTATGATAGTTCTGGTGTATGCGTGGACATACCAAAGGTAGCAACACCTACAACAGATTTAATTCCGCCAACAGCGCGTCAATACACTTATGTGACTCAGGAAAAATATGATTACATTTGGGTGTGGTATGGAACTGCGACTCCTTTATTTGACTTACCCAAGTTTGATGCGGCAGAAAATGACAAGCATAAATACATGCTTTATCGCTTTTCCTTCCCAGTAAAAACCACTGTGCGGCGGGCAATTGAAAATGCATTTGACCACCATCATCTCATCACAATGCATAATCTGCCAGTAGTTGATCAAATTAGACTGACTATGCTGAATGAGGAAGATGTAGAACATAGCGAACTACCATTCGCAAAAGAAGCCTGGATGGGAAGCTTCATCGAAGCCCGAATTAAAAGCTTTATTGGTGTAGGTGCAATTACCAAGGTTTTAGGGTTAAATATTGAAACTTTGTACAATCGAATAGATGTCTGGCCTAGTGGATTTATAAGCACAATGAAGTTCAACGGACAACAAAACGAGAAGCTAAAGGCATTCACTAGTTTTACCCCCATTTCTGAAAATCACATCATATGGCACATTTTGCTCACGATTAACAAAACTGGCAACTTATGGTTGGATCTTCTTTCCTACATTGTTTTTGGCTGGCAAGTGGAAGTTGGCGGATTAGAAGATAAACCAGTGTTGGATGCGATGAGTGCATTTACGGGTCGAGCATTTATCAAGTCTGACCAGCCATTGTTAAAGTTTAGGCAATTTTATCAAACTTGGGTTGCTAAGGTACAGTCAAACTAATTTAAGTTGTGAGCTTATTCCAAAATTATTAGTACCTAATCTTAATTGAAACAGATGTTATCTAAATTGGTAGAGGAGCAAAAGCTGATGAAGCAAAATTTGATTGTTGCTATTACTGTTTTTTTGATATACATTTACTTTGCAATAAATACTCCTGCTAATGCTGCAAATGTGATTTCAATTCCCATCAATAATGCCGGATTTGAAGATCCTTTTTTGAGGGTAAAAGATGAATTTACTCTTGAGACACCAACTAACTGGACAATGTATAATCCAGATGGTTTAATCCCTGAAAAACCAACAGACTCAACTTCCTATTTAGGCGTAACAAATGCTTTTCCAAGATCAGCCTTCTATAACCAGCACGCTCCTGAAGGTCGAAATCTAGGATCTGTTTACCTAATCCAAAAATCAGGAAGCGGTGTCGCGGGTCTGGAACAAACACTTGATGCTACCTTAGAACCTAATACAAAATACACGTTAATGGTTGATATAGGCAACGCAGCAGATGGCTTCAAAGACATTTCCCTAGCTGTTTTTCCTGGCTATCGTGTGGAATTACTAGCAGGTGATACAGTGTTGGCTGCTGACGAAAATACCATCTCCATAGAAGAGGGAGAATTCAAAACCTCAACAGTAACATTCGCTACTAAGCCTAACACGCCCTTATTAGGACAGAAGTTAGGAATTCGGCTCATTAATCTTTTACAAAGTTCATCTGCAAATATTGATTTCGATAATGTCCGCCTAACTGCACAACCTACCAATATTTAAAATTTCTCACAATTTCACAGTATCTATTTAGAGAAGAAAATGTAGTTAATTTTGGATAAGCACTTAATTAATTCATCTTCTTAAGTATTCTCCTCGTTGAACTTTTAACTCATTACAAGATTTTCAACACACAATATTGCTCGAAAGAAATTGTTATCTAAATTGGTGAAGGAGCAAAAAATCATGAAACGTAAATTGATTGTTGCTATTGTTTTTTTTATATACATTTGTCTTGGAATTAATACTCCTGCTAGTGCTAAAGGTGCTGTTTCTATTCCGATAAACAATGCTGGATTTGAAGACCCTTTTATAGAGGTAGTAGATGATTATACAGTCGATACACCTCCTGGTTGGACAACATATAATCCAAATAATTTAGTACCAGAAAAACGAACAACATGGACTTCTAATAACGGTGTAGGATATGTTGGTCCAGGTACACAGTTTTATAACCAGTTAGCTCCAGAAGGTCGGAATATAGGATACATTTATCTTGCTCAAAAGCCTGGAAGTGGTATCGCTGGTTTTGAACAAATACTTGATACTACCTTAGAACCCGATACAAAGTATACGCTAAAAGTTGATGTTGGTAATTTCGCGGGTACATTCAAAGGAGTTTCCTTTGCTGGTTTTCCTGGTTATCGAGTGGAATTAGTAGCAGGAGATACAGTTCTTGCTGCTGACCATAATAATCTCTTTATCAAAGAAGGAGAATTCAAAACCTCAACAGTTACATACACTACTACACCTAAAGATCTCCATTTAGGTCAAAAGTTGCGAATCCGACTTGTCAACCTCTTACAAGACAAATTTTCTGGTCTTGATTTTGATAATGTGCGCTTAATGGCAGAATCAATTGAGACCTAAAATTTGTACGCTGTTATAGTAATTACTGTGATTTTGAATTTTGAATTTGGATCGAAAAAGTGAAATCTGTCTACATTTCTGCAAATCTATCATCTGTTGCAAGCATTTTTCAAATTTGTATTACTGATGATACTGATGAATAGGATGGGTATCCTAATCGTCTAACTATGGGATGGGTGAAACTTCCATCCCATAGTTAATCATAATTAATAGAAATTTATGTAAAATTGGGATGCCCGGTTTAAATGTTCTAATATGGAGAAACTTAATCAGGAAATAAATAGTTCAGGTTAGTCATCTTGAAAGAGCATTTAGCCAAAATGAACAAAATCAGAAACCCAAGATGAATCTAGCAGCCAGTTGGTACATTGCCATAACATCTGAGGAACTAAGCAGTCAGTCACAAAGAATTCAGTTATTTGGTCGCTCTTTAGTAGCATGGCGAAACAAAATCGGTAAACCAGTAATTATGGATGATGTCTCTACCTATGTTACTAAGGAAGAATATGGTTACATCTGGGTGTGGTATGGTTCTGTTAATCCTTTATTTAACTTACCTGTGTTTGATGTTACAGAAAATAACAAACATAACTATATATATAATTACTTTTCCTTTACAGCGAAAACGAGTGTACAAAAAATTATTGAAATTGTACTTAATCATCATCACATAATCAGATTACATAATTCGTCGTTTATTGATCAAATCGAGCATACCTGCCTTGATGAAAAAAATGTAGAACTTAGCAAACTACCGATTACAAAAGAGGCCTGGTTTGGAACCATAACTGAAACTCAAATAAAAGGTTATTTTGGTATAAGTGAAATTGCTGGTTTTTTGGGATTAAAAATTACAAACTTGACCAACAGAGTAGATGCTTGGCCAAGTGGATTTTTAAGCAGAATTAAAATTAATGGACAACATAAAATTAACATATTCTCTAGTGCCAGTCCAATATCTGAAAACGAAATAAAATGGCATGTATTGATATTTGTGGAAAAAACTAATAATTTTTTGTTAGATCCACTGTATTACTTAGTTGTTGTCTGGCAAAAAAAAGCTTCTCTATTAGTAGATAAATCAGTCAGAAATTTAATTGATAAATATATAAGTCAGCCATCTATTGAAATTGATAAAACAGTTTTTAATTTTAGAAAATTTTATGAAACTTGGGTTGCTAAGGTAAAACAAAATAGATGAATAATATCTTAGCAAAAAAGTACTTGTGTAACTAAACAAACTTTATAATATTCAGTTATTTTTAAAGTATGAGGTCATATAAGGATTATTAAATCAGCTCAATATTAAAATTTTGTGTATTGATCAATACACAAAATTTTAATATCGGCAATGTAATTCACGGTAAACGACTGATAATAACTGAGGAAAAGCTGATGTCCAATAACGCTGTTTCTACAAAGTCTGCTTTAAATTTTTTAGACATTAATGTAACGGAAGTCAACAACTATCCTACTGCTATTCAAGATATAATTATCAACCGTCGCTTCGACGGGATGATCATCCGTGGAGTCTTGCCCTTGGATAGTATTGAGCGAGTTATCCGTCGCCTAGAAGATGAGGATGAGGGCGGCATGAAATTAATCTTTAACAAGAATGAAGAGTTTGGCACAAAAGTAGCTCAAATATACGGTCATGTTATTGTTGGTCAATCGCCTGATCTCAAAGACTACTTTGCTTCTTCAGCAATCTTTCGACAAGCTTGTCGTGCTTTGTTCCAAGGAAATCCCGACTTTGAGGAACGGGTAGAGTCGGTACTTCATTCTCTTTGTGGATTACCTGTGGAAATTCCCACAGGACCAGAAGGACAAAGTTACACTCCAGCTACTCTTCGATTGTTGACTGAAGGTCGTGAAATTACAGTTCATGTTGGCAATGATTTCTTGCTAATGCCGGCATCTGAGCATTTGAAAACTTTGCTTGATTTCTCTGATCAGCTTAGTTACTTTATTCCCCTCAGTGTCCCTCAAGCGGGTGGTGAGCTAGTAGTTTACAATCTGGAATGGAATCCAGAACAAGCAGAACAATCAGGTGACTTGCACAAATATATGAATGATGCTGATTCTAGATTCCAGTCTCAGCAATCCCAAAGCGTAGCTTTTGCACCAGGTCCTGGAGATATGATACTGTTCAATGGTGGTCGATACTACCATCGGGTTAATCAAGTAATCGGTAATTCTCCACGGCGAACCATTGGTGGATTTTTAGCCTTCTCTAAAGAGCGTGATCAGATTTATTATTGGAGTTAAACTTAACCGATCTGTCTAAATCAAACGTCCTTTAAAATCCCGCCACAATCTTACGAATGCTATCTCCCGTCAGCCGATGATCCGTAGTGAATTTCCAACGAAGCAAACACTTATTGCTTGATATTGAGTCAAGACCAAGACTTACACAAACAATAGCCGAAATTCTGATTTTTAAGTATAGGTAATACCCCAATACGGTTGGTGTTAAGAATAAATGTAGGTTGGGTTGAGTGCAAGCAAAACCCAACAAAGCCTTGATAATGTTGGGTTACTCTACCTTGAAGCCGCGCAAAGCGCGTCTACGTTCCTCAACCCAACCTACGCTAGTTTTAGTTTTTAGCCTTAACACCAAGCGTATTGGGTAATACCCTGCTGGTAGACGCTTTGCGTCTACATGAATTGCCGTTACGCTATATAGTTTTGTGTAAGTCCAATGAGTTTCTCAACAAAAAAACGAGCCCTTTAATTAAAACCTGCTTGCTTAAATATCAAGCAGGTTATTTTTATAGATATTTTGTTCTACTTTACAACCCACATTCCACACCCTAACTGTCACAAAATTTCCATTATTGGGAACAATACCTAATTTCAGTAGATCACAAACTTTTTCCCAAAGGGCGATCGCCAAGAGTAATTTGCTTATGTAGTTCATAAGATAAAAGCCAATTTCTCTTATATACATCAAGATTATAGGAAAAGATTTGGAATAGAAAGTAGTTATAGGCTCAAAAATATCTGTCGAATTAAAACAACAAACAAAAAACCAGTTTTAAGATTATTATTCGTTGGTGTCTCTTTTATTCTAGTCAATATATGGGTTAAGCTTCTATGGCTAAAAATCAGCTGAAAGAGAAGAGGTGGAAGATTAATTTATCGTGAATTATTTAGTCTCAAACAGATGTTAGCCTTCCTGCGTCAAGCTGTTGAGAAAATATATCAAGTTGTTGAAGGTATTTATCTTCCATCGGGCTAATTGACAGAAGCTCAGTTGCTAGTTTTTTATAAGCAATTCTTATCGATACTCCACCTACTTGCTTAAACAGTAACTGATAAAAAGTATCACTGACTACAAAATTTGTAAGCGATCGCCCTTTGGGAAAAAGTTTGTGATCTACTGAATTTACATGACTTTCAGCCTTAACTGAACCGTATTGCCTTAGAAGGACGCGATTTGATCAAGTTTGGTTGACTTCTCCTGATTCCAAAAACTTTTTTATTTTTTCTCAAAAAATCGCGATCTTTTGTAATAAAACTAAAAATTGTACCCGATCGAGGACTAGGCATGTTTAAGCAATCAGGACTATCGTAGTTTTAACTTAACTTAGATCTTACGCCTACCCCATATACCGCCTGAGAATAAATTCTCAGGCTGATAGCATAAGTTATTTAAACGGACTCAAATACTTTCCTAATTAGATTTATCTGACTTTCGCTATCAACTTTTGAAATTTATTTCTTGGCGGTATGAAAAGCTGGTGCAAGAGTTCTTGTGATTAAAGGACTACTTTAGTATGGCAATAACTTCTAGTTCTAACAGTGTACGGACTTCTACCTATTGGATGCAGATCGGTTTTTTCTCAATAGTTGTGCTTTTTAATGTCTGTTTAAATCTTCAAGTTTTGACTGTTGGACTAGCGTATTTTTACGATCCTCAGTGGTGGAAAGTTCATGTTTGGCTGGTGCGTGGTTACAGTGGATTGACACTACTGCTGTTAGGATTGGTGTTCTTGAGTCCATTTCCTAAACGAGTGCGAGGGCTGACGGTTAGTATGCCAATACTTCTTGCACTACAGTTTATTACAATTCACTTAAATCCACCTTTACCTTTGCCCTTACCTTTAGGTGTATTACACCCATTAATTGGGTTCACGCTGTTTTCTGCTTCCACAACTTTAGTTCATCGCACGCAGCGCTTCATATTTCCTAAGCTAGATGATGAAAGCGATGTTAATTTAACTAAGCAATGATCCAAAGATGGCAAAGGATACAAAGGAACTGAAATGGCTAAGGGCTATCAATTGGCCGATAATTGCACTCGTAATTGTAGCTACTGCTTTGGCCGGAGGGTCATTATACTATAGTATTTCAAAATTTGGACGCAAGCCTACTGAACCTGTAGTTGCTGCTCCCACTCCTGAACCGATCACGGCTTTAGGACGACTAGAACCTATTTCAGAGGTAGTGCAAGTATCTACACCGACAACGCTCAGAAATGATCGGGTTGCTCAACTTTTGGTAAAACGGGGTGATCGCGTTAATAAAGGTGAGGTGATTGCTAGTTTGGCAAGCCATGATCGCCTGCAAACAGTTTTATTAGAAGCACAAGAACAAGTCAAGGTTGCTCAAGCAAAACTAGCTCAAGTCAAAGCAGGAGCAAAGTCTGGAGAGATTTCGGCTCAACGAGCTGAAATTACTCGTCTTAAAGAAGAATTGCAAGGCGAAATCGCAACTCAAGCAGCAACCATAGCTCGACGGCAATCCGAGGTTAATATTGCACAAGCAGAATACAATCGCTATTTGCCGTTGTATCAAGAAGGTGCGATCGCAGCTTCTGATCTCGATCAAAGGCGACTGACGCTGGAAACTGCTCAAGCACAACTCAAGGAAGTCAACGCCAATCGCAATCGTACTGCTGATACGTTGCGCGCCCAAATCAATCGAGCTAAAGCTACACTCAACCAAATTTCTGAGGTTCGTCCTGTAGATGTCCAGTTAGCACAAACAGAGGTCGATCAAGCAAATGCAGCAGTCAAACGGGCTAAAGCTGAGTTGCAAGAGGCCTACATATATGCACCGATCACAGGACAAGTTCTAGAAATTCATAGTCATGCAGGTGAAGCGATCGCCTCTGAAGGAATTGTTGATTTGGGAAAAACTGACCAAATGGAAGTCGTTGCAGAAGTTTATCAGAGTGATATCAGTAAAATTAGTGTTGGTCAAGTCGCAGTCATTACAGGTGAAGGGTTTTCTGGGGAAGTGGGTGGAACGGTTCGTCAAGTTGGACTGCAAGTTATCCAACAAAAAGTTTTCAGCAATCAACCCGGAGAGAACCTTGATCGGCGTGTTATTGAAGTCAGAATTAGTGTGAATCCCAAGGACAGCGCAAAAGTAGCCAGTTTGACTAACTTACAGGTGCAGGTAGCAATTCAACCACAAACGCAAAAATAATCGCTTGATACTCTTTAAAATTTATGTTGCGTAAGTTATTTCGCAGAACACCTCTAGCGTGGCTACAAGTCAAACGAGAAAAAAGTCGCCTCATTGTCGCCTTAGCTGGAATTGCTTTTGCTGATATTCTCATGTTTTTTCAGCTTGGTCTGATGGAGGCTGCTTTTGCTTCTGCTACGGCGATGCACAGTCTGTTACAAGGTGATCTGTTCTTGATTAATGCCATATCTGATAATGTACAAACCATTAAGCCTTTTTCACGCTCCAGGCTCTTTCAAGCTCTCGGTAAAGACGGAGTCGCTTCCATCAATGTTTTATATCTAGGAATAGGAAGTTGGCGTAATCCTGATAATCGGACATTTTGGCAGGTGCAAGTTTATGGTTTTAATCCCAGTAAGCCATCAATAGATGTACCAGATGCTACACCACAGTTAGGTAAAATCAAATTGTTAAATTATGCCCTTTATGACCGAGCAGCACGACCAAATCTAGGTAATGTTAGTAGCAAAATTCAGCAAACAAATTCGTTTTCGGCACAAATAAATGACATACAAATTCAAGTAGTTGGTGTTTTCACAATGGGAAACACATTTGCAGCTGATGGTAATTTGATTGTTAGTGACTCTACCTTTTTGCGTTTGTTTCCAGAACGTCAACCGGATGAGATTGATGTCGGTTTGATCAAGCTGAAACCCGGTACAGATATTAAAAAAGCGCAAACAAATTTAAGAGCAAAATTGCCAAATGATGTGCTAATTCTCACTAAGCAAGAATTTATCCAAAGAGAGAAAGACTACTGGGGTCAAACCAGACCTATCGGTGTGATTTTTGGATTTGGAACTATAGTCGGCTTTTTAGTGGGGACAGTTATTGTTTATCAGATTCTTTATTCTGATGTTTCTGATCATTTACCTGAATATGCTACCCTCAAAGCTATGGGTTATAGCGATCGCTTTTTAATTGGGCTTGTACTTCAAGAAGCTGTTATTCTGGCTATTTTGGGCTTTATTCCAGGATTTGCAATTTCCTTTGGGCTTTACGGACTCATTGCCCAAGCAACGTTTCTTCCTGTCATCATGACAGTGGAGCGTGCCACACTGATTTTGTCTTTGACTTTTATAATGTGCATTGCATCAGGAACAATTACAATGCGTAAGTTAGGAGCTGCTGATCCTGCTGATATTTTTTAGCAGAAAAGCTGAACCGTAGAAATTCGGAGTTGCATAATAGCGCGATGAATTGAGGTAAAATTTGGCGTTGCTGATTTCATGTATGAAAAAGTTTTTAACTAACTGCTAATGTAAGGCATTTATTTGGGAGATTAACACCAGACACTATAACCCAGGTGATCAGCGTCCCACAAAGAGAGTTTATTGAAAGCAAACAAAGTATTTATGTAACTATACACATTTTATGACACTGAGATAAGTTTGATATGTAATCCGATATGATGTTCTCTATTTGGCGTTGCTGAATTTGGTTATGAAATATGTTTGCACACTTTTTTGTAGAGATGTGGCATTGCTACATCTCTACATACTCATGAATTGTTAATTCATGTCTTGATTCAGCAACGCCTTCTATTTACTCTCAACTTTACCGCTTGAATAAATTTGGTATCTATACTCTTGAAATAAGTACCATTACAAAATTGCTTGGACATTCTTCAAGCTGTTTCCTATTCCCTATTAAGAGTTTCCCGTTAAGAGTTCCCTACCTTCACGATTTCATAAAAATACTGACATAAATCGTCATTTTCCCCTAGTAAATATATCAAAATTACATCATTTACTATTTTAAAATTTTCAAATTCTTTATTTGGTAAATACAACAAATCAACTTTTCGTCTTTGTAGATAAGTATTTATGATTAAAATTATTGCTATTGTTGGTATGCCTGGTTCCGGTAAGAGTGTAGCTGCTAGTCACTTGAAAAATCAGGGTTTACCTATAATTTGGTTGGGTGAAATTATTATATCTGAGGTTGAAAAAAAAAGTTTAATGCTCACGCCACAAAATGAACAGATTGTTAGAGAAGAAATTAGAGCTAAACATGGAATGGATGTATGTGTGCAAATGGCTTTACCATTTATTCAAGAAAAGTTATTGAATTATCCATTAGTTATTATTGATGGTCTTTATAGCTTTAGTGAATATAAAACTCTTAAAAAAAACTTTGGTCATGAATTGTTAGTAGTAGCTATTTTCACTCCCAAAGCTCTGAGATACGAACGACTATTTTTTAGAAAAACTAGACCGTTGACACGAGAAGAAGCTGAGTTAAGAGACTGCATGGAGATTGAGAAAATTGAAAAGGGAGGACCAATTGCTATGGCAGACTTAACTATAGTCAATGATGGAACGCAATGGCAACTACATCAAAAAATAGAAATGATTTTAACAGAAATATTGCATAATTCTTCTTTGAACATCTGTAGTAATTAATAGAACAGATTGAACATTTTATTAAATCAAGGCAATCTAGATAGTTTATAGGAATTTTACTATCGTGAAACTAATTTCTATTCTTGGTTCGACAGGTTCTATTGGTACTCAAACTCTGGATATTGTTACTCGGTATCCTAATCAGTTTCAGGTTGTGGGATTAGCAGCTCTCAAAAATGTAAAATTACTAGCTCAACAGATCCACAAATTTCAACCAATGATCGCAGCTATCGGTGATTCACAAAAATTACCAGAATTACAAGCTGCGATCGCTGATGTTAAACCCCAACCTATTTTACTTGCAGGTGAATCAGGAGTTATCGAGGTTGCTCGGTTCAACAATGCTAAGATTGTAGTCACAGGTATTGTTGGTTGTGCAGGTTTATTACCTACAATTGCTGCAATCAAAGCAGGCAAAGATATTGCCTTAGCTAATAAAGAAACTCTTATTGCTGGCGGACCAGTTGTATTACCTTTAGTACGTGAATATGGAGTAAAACTGTTACCTGCTGATTCCGAACATTCCGCAATTTTTCAATGTTTGCAGGGAGTACCTAATCAAGGATTGCGACGAATTCTACTGACGGCTTCTGGGGGTGCTTTCCGTGATTGGCCAGTTGAAAAATTATCTAATATTACTGTAGATGATGCTTTGAAGCACCCTAACTGGTCAATGGGTCGTAAAATTACCATTGATTCTGCCACCTTAATGAATAAGGGATTAGAAGTCATTGAGGCTCACTGGCTTTTTGGTATTGACTATGACCATATTGATATTGTCATTCACCCTCAAAGCATTATTCATTCATTAATTGAGCTACAAGATACCTCTGTATTAGCACAATTAGGCTGGCCTGATATGCGCCTACCACTACTGTATACTTTATCTTGGCCAAAGCGAATTTACACAGATTGGCGACAGCTAGATTTAGTCAAGCTCAAAGAATTAACTTTTTACGCTCCAGATCATCAAAAGTATCCTTGTATGCAATTAGCTTATGCAGCAGGTCAAGCAGGCGGTTGTATGCCAGCAGTACTAAATGCAGCCAATGAGCAAGCTGTAGCTTTATTCCTAGAAGAAAAAATTCAATTTCTTGATATTCCTCGTTTGATTGAACAAGTCTGCGATCGCTACGTTATCCACAACTGTTCTAGCCCAACCCTTGAAGACATCATTGCAGCAGATCAATGGGCTAGACAAGAACTCATAAAAGCAAGTCAACTTTTAGAGCGTTTGACTATCACTGAAGTTTCATCAAAACAAAAAACTTTAACCCTTACCTAAATACATGGCTGTTTCATTCTTACCGTAACCCGGCCAGAAATAAATTTCCCGACTAACAGCAAAATTTTACTTAAATAGGACTTATGCAATGGCTCTTTGAAAGTATTATTCCTACCTTTCAGGAAGCTACTAAGTAGTAAGTAGAACAGCGTAAATAATTAAAGGTTCGTAGTAAGGACTTTAGTCCTCAAATAAGGACTAAAGTTCTTACTACAAACTAGCTTCTAATCATTTTACATTACTTCACATAGTTTGTTTTCTTCAAATCGTTCTACTTACGTGTCTATGTTTTTTGATTATTTTGTGTAAGCCTGTTTATGATAAATAGCATAACTATTTTAAATATAATTTTAAATATTTTTAAAAAAGTACTTGTGTAACTATCATATTCTGTAACATCAAGTTAACTTTAGTAAGGTAATAGCAGTAGCTGCTTCATATTTAAATATCTAAAAAATCATTTTTTCCTGCTTTAAATAGCAAAGAGATATGTGAAATTTAATTAAATTAAACTCAATAATATATGGTATGAAATTAAAAATGATTAGTAAAAAAATTCTCAGACATATATTCCAATATCGCCGTTTATTATCAGATACAGAACTTTGTGCTAAAGAACCCTGTTCAATATGTCTGGCTCCTCATCTTCCAAAAATACAATCATTTATTGAAAGTAATGAGCCAATTCATTTTATTCTCCCAGCATTTCCTGCAAAATCTCCTAATCCTCAAAAAGTTTTAGGCCCAATGCCGGATATGGGAGAACGAGTTGCACTTCAATTTCTTCAGAACTTGTGCAATCATATATCAGAAATATATGCTCCCGGAGCAAAAATAACTATTTGTTCTGATGGTCGAGTATTTACCGATTTAGTTGCTATCACAGATGAGAATGTAAGTCTGTACCGTCAAGGAATTGGACAACTGCTCAATGAAATCAATGCAGATGCGATTGATACCTTCTGTCTTGAAAACGTTTTCACAGGAATGAGCTTTGATCAGATGAGAAAAACACTTGTCGAACAATATGCTCAACCTATTGAAAGTATCCAAGAGCGGGTAAACAGTGAAGATAAGCATCGTCAATTTTTCAATGGTATTTATCACTTGTTATTTGACGATTATCTCGTTTTATATCCTGATAAATCTCGTGAGCAGATTGAAGTTGAATGTAACGTACGAGCTTATGAGGTCATCCAACGAAGTAATGCTTGGACTACATTGGTTGGACAACATTTTCCTCAATCTTTACGTTTGTCTATTCATCCTCAAGATTATCACTCAAATAAGATTGGTATTCATATGATTAAAACTTCAGACCAATGGGGAACTCCATGGCATAATGCTCCACTGTTTAATGGTCAAGAGTTTTTGCTAATGAAACGCAAGCATATTGAAGATATAGGTGCTTCACTAGTTTGGCATAATGATTATCCTAGTCATTACATCTTATCTGAACAAGTATCCCCAGCTTTGGTAACTCTTGCTGTCAAGAGTTAAATAGAGCATTAGGTTACTCGGCTTTAGTCGTAGGTACTCTAACTTAATCTGAACAATAAAACTATGGGGAGCATCCCAATTTTTTCAAAATACCGTAAAGCAAAGGGTTTAAACCCTTTGCTAATAGCGCAAGTCGTCTGAAGACGACTTCATAAAATCAAACAGTCTGCTGAAGCAGACTTGAACTATGAGACTGCGATTGAAATCGCAGGCGTTTTTTGAACATTTGGGATGCTCCCAAACTATGTGGGGATAGTGTAACTGAGTAACATATTGGTCTCCAAAACCAAAGAATCTAGGTTCAAATCCTAGTCCCCACGCTAGAGCATGAGGTTGCTCACTAACACCACCAGTTCTAAATCATAAATGCATAAATCTTTCAATAGTGTTTCACCAACTGAAAATTGATGAGTGCAGCCAGGATAAAGATTAAAGAGAAAAAACAAGGGATAAAATATCTTTTCCCTTTACTCTACCAATGAAACCAGGAACTAGTGCAGTGATGCTTTTGCTATGCAGAGATTTTTGCTCAATTTAAGTACTAGTCACAAAGCATAGGTTTAACATGACTCAAATTATCAATACCGCTCAATCAAAGGTGATTAGTGAACAGATTCTCAGGCATGTATTTCGTCATCGCCGTTTAATTTCAGATACGGAGCCTTGTGTACATCAACCCTGTTCATTGTGTCTAGCTCCTCATCTTGACAAGGTTCAATATTTTGTTGAAAATAATGAGCCAATTCATTTTATTCTCCCAGCATTCCCTGCAAAATCACCTAATACTCAAAAAGTTCTCGGCACTATGCCAGATATGGGAGAACAAGTTTCACTTAAATTTCTTCAATCTCTTTGTGATCAGATCAGTGAAATATATGCTCCTGGAGCTAAATTAACAATTTGTTCTGATGGTCGGGTATTTAGTGATCTCGTCGGTGTCACAGATGAAAATGTGACTTTGTATGGTCAAATAATTCAAGCACTGCTGAAGGAAATGAAGGCAGATGCAATTGATGTCTTCAATCTAGAAGATATGTATACTGACCTCAGCTTTGACCAGATGAGACAGAAACTTGTCAAGCTCTATGGTCAAAGCATCGAAGCTATCAAAGATGCTGTGAAAAACAATGAGCATCAGTGTCAAATGTTCAACGGTATTCATCGTTTTTTGGTTGAAGATTATCAGGTATTGGAAGCTCATAAAAGTCGTAACAAAATTCGACTTGAATGTAAAGCAAGAGCTTATGAGGTGATTCAACGCAGTAATGCTTGGAGTGTGTCAATCTCAGAACTTTATCCTCACTCAGTACGCTTATCTATTCATCCTCAACATTACCATTCAGAAAAAATTGGTATCCACATGATCAAAACCTTAGATCAATGGGGGACTCCATGGCACAATGCTACAGTCTTTGATGGAAAAGAATTCATGCTCATGAAGCGAAGCCATCTAGAAAGTATGGGTGCTACCTTAATTTGCCAAAATGGTCATCCTAGTCATTTTGCTTGGAGTGAACAGCCATTAGAGACTCGTATTACCGTTCAGGAGGCTATTCAATGATGGTTTCTACTTCTGTTGAGCAATCAACGCAATTTAGCGTCAAATCATTAACTCCTTTTGGTGCATTGCTTGAAGCAACTGAAGACCACTCAGATATTCAGCAACTGTCCATTGAACAGTTATGTCAATTAACTTGGGAACATCGGTTGATTGTTCTGCGCGGTTTTTCACTCTTAGAGCGTGAAGAATTATCAACGTACTGTCAACGCTGGGGTGAGCTATTAGTTTGGAATTTTGGTACGGTTCTTGATTTGATTGTTCACCAAAATCCTGAGAACTATTTATTTACAAATGGAAATGTACCGTTTCATTGGGATGGAGCTTTTGCTGAAGCTGTACCACGCTTTCTATTCTTTCAATGTCTAAAAGCACCAGAAGCAGGAAGTGGTGGTGAAAGCTTATTTTGCGATACAGTAAGGATTTTGCAAAATGTCAGCCCTGAACAACGCGAAATTTGGCAAAAAACTGAGATTAATTACAAAACTGAGAAAGTTGCTCACTATGGTGGAGAGATTACCAAATCTCTTGTGAGTAAGCATCCGATAACTGGTCTTTCAACACTTCGTTTTGCGGAACCATTAAACGATGCAAGTGTACATCTCAACCCCTTGTATGTTGAAGTTTGTAACCTACCAGCCGAAGAACAAAACCCATTTCTTAATGAGTTAATAGAAAACCTTTACCAACCGCAAAACTGTTTTGCACATGAATGGCAAGAAGGAGATTTTTTGATAGCTGATAATCATGCACTGCTTCATGGTCGTAACCCGTTTATTTCCAATTCCCAGAGACATTTGCAACGGGTACATATTTTATAAATTTTGACAGCGACGCTCTTTGATCACTATTTATTTAGACATCTCCGTTTAAACACTGATCATTGAGGCTGACGAAAAGAAGTAAAAACGCAGAGATAGGAAAAGGTAGTGTTAGTACGGGGAATTTACTGAAATGTTCACTTCAGTAATTCCCGCAACTCTCAATCAAGTATGTGGGGATAGTGTAACTAGGTAACACATTGGTCTCCAAAACCAAAGATTCTGGGTTCAAATCCTAGTCCCCACGCTAGAGCAACAGCTTGAAATCCGTCTGCTCTCAACACAGTTCATAATTATCTAAGTTGAAATTGAGGTAAGTAGAAAATGAACGATGTTAACCGTATACGCACTGATATCGTCAATGTCGCTAAAACTTTTGGAGCAGAATATTCTGAAAAAGTTTTGGACGAAGTATTCCAAGTTTTTGGTGAGCAATTTGCTGATAATTCATTCATGATTCGGACAAGCAATAAACAACCAGATAAATTAGGTTGCTATTTCCGTTATCATGAAGAAGACGAAAGCCATCTTGGTCTTGCATGGGATATTGCCAGAAAATCCGGTCTGTTATCTGATCAAGGTCGTCCAGTGGATCAACTGATCCCAGAAATTTGTGAAACTTTTCCCATCATGGCAGATGGTGTAGATTTTGACGTTAAACACGGGTTAGCAAAAATTTGGCAAAGTATTAAAGGAGTTGTTCCTGTACAAGACGCTTTTAAATTATCTTTGCCAGCAAGTGTTACTGCTCATGCAGATTTTCTTAAAAATTACCATCTTGATGCTCTCTACGCTTTTGGAGTTGACTATCACCATAGTTCTGTCAATTTGTATTTCGACACTTATCATCCAAAACATCACACATCTGAATATTACAAAAATCTTTTGCAGGATTTACAATTTCAACCTCCTTCTGATGAAGTTCTTGAACTACTAGCAAATAATGGAGAAATTGCACTGACATTTAATTTTGCTTCTCCTCGAATTGAGCGGTTGTGTTTTTACCTTCCCTTTTTAAATCGTGAAGCCGTACCTCAAAATCTTTTGACTCCATTACTGAAAAAATATATTAACGAGGCTCCAGCATTAGTGGATAATCCAGGTTTTATTTTAGGTTGGTCATTCGGTCCACAAGGAGGAAAGGGAACATATACTAAAGTTGATGTAGACTATCATGGTCGAACTGTACCTTTATTTATAAAAGTACATAGCCAACCATTGCCTAAAGCTGCTGATTTTGCTCTTGCTTGATAAATTAAGTGTATAAATCAGGGTAAAACTACTCTTTGCTAAAGATAAAAAAGAGGAATTGAATACACTTAAGTTCAAGTTTCTGGGTGGGTCAATAAAAGCTCACCCACTACTTTGATTGTTGAAAAAATTTAGTACACTTTCTGTTACTTGTTCCCTGGTAATAATCTTGATTAAAAGTCTTTACGAGTAAGTTTATGGATCAAATCTAAAGCTCATAGCTGATTATTTTACTTATAACATGACTATTATTATGAAACTGAACCAAATTACTCATCCAAATCAATTACATGGATTGTCAATTCCGCAATTGGAAGAAATTGCACGTCAGATTCGAGAAAAGCACCTACAAACAGTATCTACTAGTGGAGGTCATCTTGGTCCAGGTTTAGGTGTGGTTGAACTGACGTTGGGACTTTACCAGACTTTAGATCTTAATCGAGATAAAGTTATTTGGGATGTGGGTCATCAAGCTTATCCACATAAGTTAATAACTGGACGGTGCGATCGCTTTCATACTTTGCGACAAAAAAATGGTATTGCAGGTTATCTCAAACGCTGCGAAAGCCAGTTTGACCATTTTGGTGCAGGTCATGCTTCTACTAGTATCTCTGCGGCTTTAGGAATGGCTCTTGCCAGAGATATGAAAGGAGAAAATTTCAAAGTTGTTGCAGTCATCGGTGATGGTGCATTGACAGGAGGTATGGCCCTAGAAGCAATTAACCATGCTGGTTACTTGCCCAAAACTAAATTGTTAGTTGTACTCAACGACAATGAGATGTCGATTTCTCCAAACGTCGGGGCGCTTTCTTCTCACCTCAATCAACTGCGATTTAGTTCTCCAGTCCAGTTGCTCAAACAACTGGAAGAACAGTTTGAGCATCTATCACCTGTAGGTAATTTCCTCGCACCAGAATTAAACCGGATTAAGCAAGGTATAAAACGTCTAGCAGTGCCAAAAGTAGGGGCGGTATTTGAAGAATTAGGCTTTACCTACATGGGCCCAATTGATGGTCATAATTTGCTGGAACTGATAGCTGCTTTTGACCAAGCACATCAACAAACTGGCCCAGTATTAGTGCATGTAGCAACGATCAAAGGCAAAGGCTATGAATTTGCTGAACAAGAGAGAGTTGGCTATCATGCCCAATCTAAATTCAATTTAGCAACAGGCAAAGCAATCACCTCTAGCAAACCCAAACCACCAAGTTATTCTAAGGTCTTTGGTGAAACTCTCACCAAAATTGCCAAAGGTAACTCCAAAGTCATCGGTATCACCGCAGCCATGTCCACTGGGACAAAGTTAGATATTTTACAAAAAAATCTACCTGAACAATATATTGATGTAGGAATTGCCGAGCAGCATGGAGTAACACTAGCAGCAGGTCTAGCATGTGAGGGTATGCGTCCTGTGGTTGCCATCTACTCGACCTTCTTGCAACGAGCATATGATCAAATCATCCATGATGTCTGCATTCAAAATTTACCTGTCTTCTTCTGCATGGATCGATCCGGTGTGGTTGGAGCAGATGGCCCCACCCATCAAGGAATGTACGACATCGCCTATTTGCGTTGCATTCCAAATATGGTATTGATGGCTCCTAAAGATGAAGCCGAACTCCAGCAAATGCTGATCACTGGCGTCAACTACACCGATGGCCCTATTGCTATGCGATATCCCCGTGGTGAAGGTCAGGGAGTTCCCCTAATGTCAGAAGGCTGGGAAAGCTTACCAATTGGGAAAGGAGAAATCCTTCGTCATGGAGACGATGTGCTGATGGTAGCTTATGGTTCTATGGTATATCCAGCACTGCAAGCTGCTGCTATTTTGAACGAACATGGTATCCAAGCAACTGTAGTCAATGCTCGCTTTGCCAAGCCTTTAGATATTGATTTAATCGTGCCTCTTGCGAAACAAATTGGTCAAGTCTTTACTTTGGAAGAAGGTTGTTTAATGGGTGGCTTTGGTTCAGCTGTTGCTGAAGCTCTACTTGAACACCGTGTGATTGTTCCACTCATTCGTCTGGGTGTCACAGACAAATTAGTTGAACATGCTACCCCAGAAGAATCTCTATCAGAACTAGGCTTAACTCCTCCAAAGATTGCCGATCGCATTCTCAAAGAATTTCAACAACAATCCAATTTGGATATAAAAGTATTGCAAAACGGCTCCTTTGAGCAAAAAACCCGTTCATAGTAATTTGTCATTTTTCAAACTCATAAATTAGTTTTACTGCGTTTCTGTTGTAGGCGTCAAAAATAACAACATATGCAAACTCTTTCAACTCCCATCATCTCCAATTCTCCTTCTCAGCAGACATTTACTAATACCATTATCCCCCGCAGGAAAACTCGCCCAGTTCGTGTCGCTAATGTCACCGTTGGTGGTGGTTTCCCGGTAGTAGTCCAGTCAATGATTAATGAAGATACTTTAGATGTGAAAGCATCTGTAGATGCTATTCGTCGCTTGCATGAAATTGGCTGTGAAATTGTCCGCGTCACCGTACCCAGTCTGGCTCACGCTAAAGCTGTTGCTGACATCAAGCAAAAGCTCAAAGCAACTTACCAAGATGTTCCTTTGGTTGCTGATGTCCACCACAATGGTATGAAGATTGCTTTAGAAGTGGCAAAACATGTCGATAAAGTGCGGATTAATCCTGGATTGTATGTCTTTGAAAAGCCCAACACTAATCGTACAGAATACACCCAAGCTGAATTTGATGAAATTGGCGATAAAATTCGTGAAACTTTAGAGCCTTTAGTCCTCTGTTTGCGCGACCAGGGAAAAGCCATGCGAATTGGTGTCAATCATGGTTCGCTAGCAGAGAGGATGTTATTTACCTACGGTGATACTCCTGAAGGTATGGTACAGTCTGCTCTGGAATTTATTCGCATTTGTGAATCTCTCGATTTCCGTAATCTAGTAATTTCCCTGAAAGCCTCCAGAGTCCCTGTAATGATTGCTGCCTATCGTCTGATGGCTCTACGGATGGATGAATTGGGTATGGACTACCCTTTACACCTTGGTGTCACCGAAGCAGGCGATGGAGAATATGGTCGCATTAAATCCACGGCTGGAATTGCCACTCTTTTAGCCGATGGTATTGGTGATACAATCCGCGTCTCTCTAACAGAAGCACCAGAAAAAGAAATTCCTGTTTGCTACAGTATTCTGCAAGCTCTGGGATTACGTAAGACTATGGTAGAGTATGTAGCTTGTCCCTCCTGTGGTCGCACCTTGTTTAATTTAGAAGAAGTGTTGCACCAAGTGCGAGAAGCTACCAAACACCTTACAGGTTTAGACATTGCTGTCATGGGCTGCATAGTCAACGGCCCTGGAGAAATGGCAGATGCAGACTACGGTTATGTTGGTAAGCAACCTGGCTATATCTCTTTGTATCGTGGGCGAGAAGAAATCAAAAAAGTACCAGAATCCCAAGGAGTTGAAGAACTGATTAATTTGATTAAAGCTGATGGCCGTTGGGTTGATCCTTAAGATCGGGGATCGGGGATTGGGCATAAATCAGTTAACAGTTTAATTTGATAACTGATAACTGTTAACTGATAACTGAATATTGAGATATTGAGAATATTATGTCGATAAATAAAGCTTTTAAACTTGCTAGTCGAGAATTTCACAATGGAGAGCCAAGTGAAATTTTTGTCTCAACACCTAATGAAATTGTAGCTTTTGGTCAAAACCATCCGATTGTTCAAATAGCTGGCCCCTGTTCTGTAGAAAACGAAGAAATGATTATTTATACTGCTTTGCAAGTTAAAGCAGTTGGTGCTAAATTTTTGCGAGGTGGAGCTTTTAAGCCTCGTACTTCTCCTTATGCTTTTCAAGGTCATGGTGAAAGTGCTTTGGGTTTGTTGGCGATCGCTCGTCAAGTTACAGGTTTAGGTATTGTGACGGAAGTCATGGATACAGCTGACCTTGAGAAAGTTGCTTCTGTCGCAGACATTATCCAAATCGGTGCGCGTAACATGCAAAATTTCTCACTTTTAAAGCGAGTGGGAGAGATCAATAAACCAGTTTTGCTGAAGCGGGGCATGTCTGCCACTATTGAAGAATGGTTAATGGCATCTGAGTACATACTGTCAGCAGGAAACCCGAATGTGATTTTGTGTGAGCGGGGAATTCGCACATTTGATCAACAGTATACACGTAACACATTGGATTTAAGTGCTATACCAGTACTGCGATCGCTCACTCACTTACCAATCGTAATTGACCCCAGTCATGGCACAGGTCGAGCAGAGTATGTACCTGCAATGGCTATGGCTGCTATAGCAGCTGGCGCTGATTCGCTGATGATTGAAGTCCACCCTGATCCAGCCAAAGCGCTTTCTGATGGCCCTCAATCTTTAACGCCAGAGCAATATGGCGACTTAATTCAGGACATGATTGGAATTAGTAAAATTTTTGGTCGTTGGCCTCAAAAATATCCTATATCTACAGGACATCTTGCTTTACCAATACATGCTACCAATACATAAAACACAACAGAGACATCAGGG
Source organism: Pelatocladus sp. (assembly GCF_059505505.1). Classification (NCBI taxonomy): domain Bacteria; kingdom Bacillati; phylum Cyanobacteriota; class Cyanophyceae; order Nostocales; family Hapalosiphonaceae; genus Pelatocladus; species Pelatocladus sp. Next base: position 67,976 of record NZ_JCACKS010000192.1, read on the forward strand.
AATTTGCTTTAAGTTATTGGAGATAATTATTAATGTTTTTAAATAACCATGATTACATAACTAAAGGTGGGGTTAAGGTATCTCGCTTCGTTAATGAGACTTTCATAGATACTGCGATCGAACATATTTTATCGTGTATTGATTCTCAACGTGGAGGATTGTTCAAAAGCAGCTATGAATATCCGGGAAGATATAAAAGATGGGCAATTGGTTTTGTGAATCCACCTTTAGAACTTGTGACTCGTGAGAACTTTTTTAAACTCACCGCTCATAATCAACGAGGTAAAGTAATAATTTTATATCTGGCAGAGCTTTTAGAAAAGCACCCACAACTACAACAAATTGACCAAAATGAGCAGCAGATTACTGGTTATATAAAAGCAAAAGAAAGTTTCTTTTCAGAGGAAGAAAGAAGTAAACAACCATCAGTTTTCAGTATCATTCGCGAAATTTTATATGCTTTTGAAAGTCCTGAAGATGAGCATTTAGGACTTTATGGTGCTTTCGGTTATGATTTGGTTTTTCAATTTGAATCTATGGAAAAACTGCTCCCACGTTCTACAGAGCAGCAAGATTTATTACTTTATTTACCAGATGAATTATTCATAATTGATTATTATTTACAACGTGCATTTTGTTTACAATATGATTTTGAAACCAAACATGGTAGTACTAAGGGACTTTTTCGCAGTGGTGAAGTGATTGACTACAGAGGTAAATGTCTTACTCCTGCTCAATCTTCAGATCATGAACCTGATGAATATGCACAACAAGTTTGTAAAGCACTCTTATACTTTCGTCGTGGTGACTTGTTTGAAGTTGTTCCTAGTCAAAGCTTTTATAGACAATGTCAACAATCTCCGGCAGAATTATTTCGCACTTTACAACAAATCAATCCTAGTCCCTATGGATTCATTTTGAATTTAGGTGGAGAGTATTTAATTGGTGCATCCCCAGAAATGTTTGTGCGAACTGAAGGTAGACGTGTAGAAACTTGCCCAATTAGTGGTACTATTCGTCGGGGAGAAGATGCAATTGATGATGCTGCTCAAATTCAGAAGCTTCTCAACTCAGGCAAAGATGAAGCTGAACTGACCATGTGTACTGATGTGGATCGCAATGATAAGTCGCGTATCTGTGAACCTGGTTCAGTACAAGTAATTGGTCGTCGTCAAATTGAGATATACAGTCATTTAATCCACACGGTAGATCACGTGGAAGGCTTACTCAGACCTGAGTTTGATGCTCTAGATGCATTTCTCACTCATCTGTGGGCTGTTACAGTCACAGGAGCGCCAAAACGATCAGCAATGCAGTTTATTGAACAGCATGAGCGCAGTTCTCGGCGTTGGTATGGTGGAGCAGTTGGTTACTTAACTTTCAAAGGAGATTTGAATACAGGTCTGATTCTGCGAACAATCCAGCTTAAGGACTCAATTGCCGAAGTGCGAGTGGGTGCAACAGTTCTTTATGATTCCGACCCACAAGCAGAAGCCCAAGAAACTCTTACCAAAGCTGCTGCTCTGTTTCAAACACTTTACCAGACTCAACACAAGACTGATAATATTGTCAACGACATCGACATCAATCAAAACTTTATCAAATCTCAAGCTGAACAAAACAAACAAATTTTACTGATTGACTATGAAGATTCATTTGTTCACACATTAGCAAACTATATTCGTCAAACTGGTGCTGTCGTCAAAACATTACGCCACGGCTTTTGCGAATCAGTCTTTGATATAGAAAAGCCGGATCTTGTTGTCTTATCTCCTGGTCCTGGTAGACCCAGTGACTTTCATGTAGCTCAGACAGTAGAGGCTTGTATAAAACGACAAATTCCCATTTTTGGTGTTTGTTTAGGATTGCAGTCTATTGTTGAAGCTTTCGGAGGTAAATTAGGAGTTCTGAGTTATCCTCAGCATGGTAAGATATCCCAAATTTCTGTTATTGATTCAGAGTCTGTTACTTTCAAAAATTTACCCAAATCATTTCAAGTGGGTAGATATCACTCATTATTTGCTTTACCTGAGACTCTTCCCAAAGAATTCAAAGTGACAGCAATGTCAGATGATGGCGTAATTATGGGTATCGAACATCAAACATTACCGATTATCGGCGTTCAGTTCCACCCAGAATCAATCATGACTTTAGCTGGAGGAGTTGGTTTAGAAATTATTAAGAATGTAGTCAGTGCATGTACAACTAAAAAACACTCTTCAGTTGTCGTTGCATAAATATCTTTTTGAATATGCTTTTGAATTAGCTAGTCTTTAGGGTTTGTAGTAAGGACTAAAGTCCTTATTTTGAAGCACTAAAGTGCTTACTACAAACTTTACTACCAACTTTTTTAAAGTATACAATTGTTGTTTATGATCAATGCTATCTCCTATGGATGTACGTAAGAGTATCTCCACCCTTGAAATCAACTCAACAAAACCGCGTCATATTCTCGAAGAGATTGTATGGCACAAACGAAAAGAAGTTGCATCTATGAGTAAGCAACTGTCTTTTGCAGACTTACAAAATCAAATTAGTACTGCTCCTCCCCTACGAGATTTCCTGGATGCTTTACGGCAAAATCCGAGTAAACCGAGCTTAATTGCTGAAGTTAAGAAAGCTTCACCTAGTAAAGGAGTGATTCGTGCCGATTTTGATCCAGTCAAGATTGCTCAAGCCTATGAACAAGGTGGTGCTAGCTGTCTATCAGTACTGACTGATCAAAAATTCTTTGAAGGCAGTTTTGAGAATCTGCGGTTAATTAGAAAAAGCGTCGGATTACCTTTATTATGTAAGGAGTTTATTATTGATCCTTATCAAATTTATTTTGCAAGAGTCAATGGAGCAGATGCAGTATTACTGATTGCTGCTATCTTATCGAACGAAATTCTTGCGGATTTTCTACAGATTGTTCGCCATTTGGGCATGACTGCTTTAGTAGAGGTGCATACTTTGGTTGAACTTGATCGGGTACTGGCACTATTAAATGTGCAATTAATAGGGATTAATAACCGTAATCTTGAAGATTTTAACGTTGAATTAGAAACAACTCAATGTCTATTGAAAGAGCGTCGAGAACAATTAAGTAGTTCAGGTATTACTGTGGTAAGTGAGTCTGGTTTGTACACATCAGCTGACTTAGCTTTTGTTGTAGAAGCAGGAGCCGAAGCAGTTTTGATTGGAGAATCTTTGGTGAAGCAAACAGATTTAGAACAGGCTGTAAAAAAGCTTATGAATAAATAAAATCTGTGGAGTCAATCCAAAATCTAAATCGTTTGTCTGAGGTTTTTACACTGGGCTTGTCGAAGTGTCACGATGAAGTCCAAAATCTCAAATCTCAAATCTAAACTCTCAAATCCAAAATCTAAACTCTCAAATCCAAAATCTAAAATCCAAAATCTAAAATCCAAAATCGAATGACATCTATTTCTCATCACTTTGCATCTTTACGAGCCAGTAATCAGTGTGCTTTGATTCCCTTTGTAGTAGCTGGTGATCCTAATTTGGAAATCACAGCAGAAGCCTTACGAGTTTTAGATTCTAACGGCGCTGATTTGATTGAATTGGGAGTTCCTTACTCAGATCCATTGGCTGATGGGCCAGTGATTCAAGCAGGTGCAACCCGTGCTTTGAAACGGGGAACCCGTTTAGATAATGTTTTGCAAATGGCTCAAATAGTTACGCCTAAATTGCGATCGCCTATTATTCTTTTCACTTACTACAACCCAATTTTAAATTTGGGCACAGTTTCGTTTCTAGAAAAAGCCGCAGCATCAGGAATTAAGGGGTTAGTGGTGCCTGATTTACCTTTGGATGAGGCAAGCAATTTGTTAGAGGTTGCTGATACTGTGGGGATTGAAGTTATTTTATTAGTGACTCCTACAAGTTCAAAAGAACGCATAGAAGCGATCGCTCGTCAATCTCGTGGATTTATCTATTTGGTGAGTGTAACAGGCGTTACTGGTGTACGCTCCTATCTGCAAACACGGGTTAAGGATGTGCTTCAAGACATCCGCAGTGTCACAAGCAAACCTATTGGTGTTGGTTTTGGCATATCCAAACCAGAACAAGCTCGTCAAGTTAGAGATTGGGGCGCAGATGCTGTGATCGTTGGTAGTGCCTTTGTAGAGCGTTTAGCTGCAAGTACGCCATATCAAGGACTGGAAGCGATTAAAGATTTCTGTCGTGATTTGCACACATCAATTGAAGGTAGAAAGCAAGAGGCAGAAAGTAAAAGATAAGAGATTTAATTCTTCAAACTCTAAACCTAGTACAACAGTATTTTTTCTGCAATTAACATGTTACTAAATACACAACAAAATCAAGTTGTAAGTCAATTACTCACTCAACAACCCGATATAAATGGCAGGTTTGGTCAATTTGGCGGTAAGTATGTACCTGAAACTTTAATGTCAGCACTGACTGAATTAGAAACTGCCTTTAAGCAATACCGCACCGATCCACTGTTCCAACAGGAGCTTCAAGCACTGCTACGGGACTATGTTGGGCGTTCTACTCCCCTTTATTTTGCTCAAAGATTAACTGAGCATTATGCTAAACCTGATGGTACCGGACCACAAATTTATCTTAAACGTGAAGACTTAAACCACACAGGAGCGCACAAAATTAACAATGCTCTGGCGCAAGTGTTGTTAGCCAAGCGTATGGGGAAACAGCGTATTGTGGCAGAAACGGGAGCAGGTCAACACGGTGTTGCTACCGCCACAGTCTGCGCTCGTTTTGGTTTAGAATGCGTGATTTACATGGGTATCCACGACATGGAACGGCAGGCCCTTAATGTGTTTCGGATGCGGTTGATGGGAGCGGAGGTTCGATCTGTGGAAGCAGGAACAGGAACCCTTAAAGATGCAACTTCCCAGGCAATTCGGGATTGGGTGACAAATGTCGAAACAACCCACTATATCTTGGGTTCAGTTGCCGGACCCCATCCTTATCCGATGATGGTGCGAGATTTTCATGCAGTAATTGGTAAAGAAACTCGCGCTCAAGCAATTGATAAATGGGGAGGACTACCTGATATTCTTTTGGCTTGTGTGGGTGGAGGTTCCAATGCGATTGGACTGTTTCATGAATTTGTGGATGAACCTTCAGTGCGCCTAATTGGTGTTGAAGCGGCTGGTGAAGGTGTTAATACAGATAAACATGCAGCAACTTTGACTAAAGGAAGAGTCGGAGTTTTACATGGTGCTATGAGTTATGTATTACAGGATGAAGATGGTCAAATTGTTGAAGCCCACTCTATCAGTGCTGGGTTAGATTATCCCGGAGTTGGACCTGAACACAGTTATTTGAAACAAATAGGACGTGCTGAATATTACAGTGTGACAGATCAACAGGCGCTACAAGCATTTCAACGCCTTTCACAACTAGAAGGAATTATTCCAGCACTGGAAACAGCCCATGCGATCGCATATTTAGAAACTCTTTGTCCACAATTGGTTGATAGTCCCCGAATTGTGATTAACTGTTCAGGGCGAGGTGACAAAGATGTACAAACAGCTATCCAATTTTTAAACCCTGCTTAAATGAGAACATAGTAATTTAGGAAAAATTGTTACTGAAATATGGTTGCAACATCTGTGGTTGAAACAAATTCAACATCTCATAACTCTTCCAATTGGAGTGAGTTATTACAACAACTGTTAGATCGTCAATCGCTGACAACTGAGCAAGCTAGTGAATTAATGTACGGCTGGCTGACAGATGCTATTCCTCCTGTTTTATCTGGGGCAATTTTGGCAGCAATCCAGATGAAGGGTGTGTCTGCACAAGAGTTGCTGGGTATGGTAAAGGTTTTGTACTCCCAGTCATTACGACCAACACTGCGGGATGTAGTTGTTGGTGATTCTCCACTCATTGATACCTGTGGTACTGGTGGAGATGGAGCATCAACATTTAATATTTCCACTGCTGTGGCTTTTGTCACTGCTGCTGCTGGTGTAAAAGTTGCAAAACATGGTAATCGTTCTGCATCTGGTAAAACCGGATCAGCAGATGTTTTGGAAGCTTTAGGGGTCAATTTAAAAGCAAGCAGTAAGAAAGTTCAAGAGGCTGTTGATGCAGTTGGTATAACTTTTTTGTTTGCACAAGATTGGCACCCTACTTTGAAAGTTTGTTACCCACTGCGGAAAACACTAAAAGTACGTACAGTCTTTAACTTGCTTGGCCCTCTGATTAACCCATTGCGACCAACAGGACAGGTCATAGGTGTTAATAATCCAGGATTGATTGAAACCTTTGCTCTAGTCTTGCATCAACTGAGAATTCGTAAAGCGATCGTACTTCATGGACGAGAGAAATTAGACGAAGCAGGTTTAGCTGATATTACTGACTTGGCGATCATATCAAAGCAACATTTGCGCTTGCTTGAACTTGCTCCTGAAAAACTAGGAATAAACCCAGCTCCAACTACTGAGCTAAGGGGCGGCGATGCTCAGGAAAATGCCAGAATTCTCCAAGCAGTTCTTCAAGGTAAAGGTACTCCAGCACAGCGAGATATAGTAGCCTTAAATACAGCTTTAGCACTTTTCGTTGGTGAAGCAATTCCGGAAACAGGAGATGATATAAGTACCTTTGCAAAAGGTGTGACTCTTGCTAAAGAGGTCATTGCAAGCGGGATTGCTTGGAGAAAATTAGAACAGCTTGTTGAATTTCTGCGCTAAAAAGTTTCAAAGAAGGACTGCTTTATGACTGCTGAAAACCGACTAATTTTAGTACGTCACGGTGCTAGTGAATGGAGTAATCAAGGGCGTTATCAGGGACATCAACCTGTACCATTGAGTTCTCTAGGATTAGAGCAAGTTTATGCTTTAACAAAAGAACTGCGTCAGTATAATCCAGAGCGAATTGTTAGTAGTGACTTGCAAAGAGCGCGACAAACTGCGGAAATTATAGCTAAGGATCTGATGCTGGAAATTCACTATGATGCACGGCTGCGTGAGCTAGACTGTGGAAATTGGGCTGGATTAACTGAGAAGCAGATTGAAGTATTAGATTCTAAAGCTGTTGTCGAGTTGCGTTCTGGCCGCGATATCCCTAGAGGTTCTGGTGAGAGGATGGCAGATTTAATAGTGCGTACTTGCGCTGCATTGGCTGATTGGGTAAATGATAATTTCTCCGGCATACTCATATTTGTTGCACATGCTTATGTCATTCGGGAAATTACGCAAACTCTGTTAGGTGGAAATTTACCTAATAATCAATTACCGAGTTTAGGTTCTTATACTTTACTCAATTACAAAACAGGAGGTAAATGGATATTAGAAGGGTATGGAATTGTACCCAATAGCAGTTCTTCTTTAACTACTGTAAATTGGTTGCCAACATTTTGAAACAATACTAGTAATCTGTCACAATCGCTATGATGGGTTCGTAGTGAGTTCAAAGGAACTTCCAGAAAATAAATTATCCCAAAAAGATCAAGAGACAGTATTTATTTAATAATGATAATCATTACGAGAGAGTGAGAAATGGGTTGCCGGCGGCAACCCATTTCTCACTCTAACCCTCTTCTGTAACTTTGTTTTGACTCATAAATCACGTCATAATCAAATGCTATACTTTCCACGGTGATAACTTCCGACTTCTTACTTCCAACTTGGAGATGACATCTATCCAAAAGACTTACCTGCTATTTTTTAGTTTGTCGAACTCACGTTAAAAAATAACTCTACTGCGGAAAGCCCTCTTGATTTTGGCGAAGATATTGCATTGTATAAATATTTTTCCACGAATATTGTAATATTACTTAATTAGAAAATTTGTAAAGAAAATTAATTTCTCAAACCAATTCCGTTTTTAAGTGTTAATAGTTAGTTGTATAGGTTTGGTGAATTTATCCAACAAACAACAAAATTAGCAGGAATTTAGGTTGAAAACTAGTCTTATTGTTAATTGACATTTTATTGAACTTGTGGTCTTTTTAACTGGGACTACTAGAACAGAAATTTAGTCGAGCAACAAAGGATAAGGTATCAAAACATTACAATATTTAAAGATGTATGATTGACGACCTAGATCTTACTCTAGAAGAATTACTTAAGCGATCGCTACCACCAGATTTAGTCCGGCAGGTGAGCATCAGTTTTGCTACACCAGACCCTCAGTTTCCGCCTTCTTCGGTCACTTTACCTGCAATTAATTTATTTCTTTATGATGTGCGAGAAAATCGGGAACTCCGCAACAACGAATGGTTAGTAGAACGCCAGAGTAATGGTAATGCCATTAAAAAGCCCCCTTTGGTCAGGGTAGACTGTTCCTATTTGATCACTGCTTGGACTAGTCAAACTTCCCCTACCCCAATTCGAGATGAGCATCGTTTGCTAGGGGAAGTGATAAAAGTGCTGTTACGCTACCCAACATTGCCATCTGAAGTTCTTCAAGGAAATCTGGTAGAACAGGAGCTACCACTACCCACTATGTCTCTCCAAGCAACTCAACTCCAAAGTATAGGAGAATTCTGGCAAGCACTGGGAGGCAAGCCAAAAGCGGTGTTGAATTACACTGTCACGATGAGCGTGGTGGCTCAAGAACCACTAACAACACCCTTGGCAACGGAATCGCAGATTAATACATAGGAGGAATAGGTTGTGGTGTCGCAGTGGTTGTTGATCGAGCCAGTTAGACATCAAGTTGCGATCGCAGGACGCGTAACTAATGTCCAAACAAACAAAGCCATTAGTAATGTTGAAGTCATGATTAGCAAAGCACCAGAGGCTTTTAGCAACTGGCTTAATCTCAAAGCTTTACAGTATGAAGAACACTGGCAAAAGATGATACAACGCCCCGACAGAACCAGAACTACTGTTGATGGTCATTTTCACTTTTTGGACTTACCCGATGGCCAATATAGTTTGACAGCTTCTATGGCAACCACCAGCAGACGCTACGGTACTGCTGAGGTGACAGTGGTTGTATCTCGTGAGCATCAGAACAGAATTGTCATGGCTACGGCTGATATTGCTTTACCAGCTACCACTGTTAAAGGTAAGATATCTGATCAGAATGGTGATCCCGTAATTTTAGGAGAAATCCGGGTAAATAAAAGCGCAGAACGCGCCTTTAGCAATCAACAAGGGCAGTATCTACTGATGGGTCTTGAAGCATCAGAGAAACAGGAACGAATTATATTAGTTTCTGCCCCTGGATACGATATTGCTTCTGGGAAAGTACTGCTTAATCAAGCTGGCATAGAGAAGACTTTAGACTTTGTTTTGAAAAAAAGAAATAGTGTGTAAATGGCTAGAAAAGCTTGTCAAGCTTGCATTTCCAAATTGTAAACAAGTTTCCTTACAGCAGCGATCGCAACAAATAGATCAAATAGATAAGTTAACCTCTCCGTTTTGCAAATCAGTCATTGATCAACCAATTTCAAACGAAGGAAAGAATCTCATGCCACAAACAACTTATCTTTCACCTGGAGTATATATTGAGGAAATCCCCTCTGCAATTCAACCCATTGCAGGCGTAGGTACTAGTACCGCAGGATTCATCGGAGTTACACCGGATGAGATTACTATTCCCATCGCTGCGGGAATTAAAAAAACAAATATAGAAATTGGACAAGGAGATGGCAATACAACGACCTTTGATTTACCAGATCAGTTAGTCAGCAAAGCCAAGGGGACATTTCAATTTAAAGTTAACAATGTTGTCAAGCCAGCCGAACTTCAGAATAAACCAGATTCTGATGGTGTTGTTCAAGTCAAGTTTGCTGAAGCTCCCGCAGCAAATGCAAAGATTACAGGTAATTACGTTTTGCTGGTCTTCCAGGTGAAAAATGAACTGATTGGTCAAGGAAAAAATAAAACAGACGGTTCACCAGAAGACACTTTTTCACTGCAACAATATCCAAATAACAAAAGCGATACCAAGACATTTAAATTCCGGGTTAATGGTAGTCCCCAAGAAGCCACCTTCGTTGATGATAGCAGAGATAACAACGGCAATCCTATAGCTCAGGTCAAGTTTACTTCAGCACCACCCGTAGGCAGTATTATCACAGGTGACTATCAAGCTAACTTTCCTACTTTCAAGGTTGTACCAGTTGGTGAGGTGAAACTCTGTACAAACTTCAGCGAGTTTAAGAAATTCTTCGGAGACTTCTCCACAGATCCAGGTCAAAATACCCTAGCTCAAGCAGTCTATGGATTTTTTAATAACGGTGGAACTCGCTGTTATGTGATGCGGGTAGATCAGCCAAGCAAAATTACTGCTGACTTTCTCAAGCAAAAATTTGAACCCATAGATGAGATTGCTATTGTTGCTGCTCCTGGTATAATAGACAACGCTGTTATTAGTTCTATTACCATACATTGTCAACAGGAAACTCAAGATCGTTTTGCAATTTTCGATAGTCCAGAGGAGGTTGAAGACCTCAGCTCACTTGATCCACAAGGTGGTGACAACAACATCCTACCTGATTTCTCCAACTACGCTGGCTACTACTTCCCTTGGATTCAAATTCTCGATCCTGCTGCCAAGACACTTAATCCAGAAGGTGATGGACGTATATACGTACCTCCCAGTGGTCATATAGCTGGGATCTATGCGCGAGTAGACAATACTAGAGGGGTGTTTAAAGCTCCTGCTAACGAAGTTGTCTTAGGTGCTTTAGGTTTAAAGCAAAAAATCAGCAAAGCTCAACAAGCAGGACTAAATCCTCAAGGTGTCAATTGTATCCGTGATCTCAATGGCAATATCCGCGTCTGGGGAGCGCGCACTTTGGGCGGTGATGCCAACGGGGAATACAAGTATATCAATGTCCGTCGCACAATGCTGTTTTTACGGGAATCTATTGATCAGGGAACCCAGTGGGCAGTTTTTGAACCCAATGACACCAAATTATGGGCAAAAATTATACTAAATGTTACTGCTTTTTTAACAATTGTTTGGCGCAACGGCGCTTTGTTTGGCAATACACCCCAAGAAGCGTTTTATGTCAAGTGTGATGAAGAGACTAACCCACCTGAAATTCGGGAACTGGGTCAAGTAATTACAGAGATTGGAGTAGCAATTGTTAGACCAGCAGAATTTGTCATCTTCCGCATTAGTCAGTGGACTGGGCCTAGCAATCAATAGAAAGTTTATAAAGTATTTAGATAATGCTTGATTATCAAACTCCCGGTGTTTATTATCTAGAGCGCGTTCAACCACCAGAGCAGAAACTCCAAACAGGGGTGCCTGTATTTTTGGGTTATACCACAACCGTTCCTGAAGATCATCAAGGCAATAAAAAATTTAACGAACCCCGACCCCTAACTATCTGGGCCCAATTTGAACGGTATTTTGGTAAGCCAGCAGTCAACAGCTATTTACCTTATGCTGTGCGTGGCTTCTTTCAGAACGGCGGGAGTTTGTGCTATGTCGTTCCTCTGCAAGAGGATATCTCACCATCAGCAGCATTACTAGCAGGATTGGAGGCGATCGAACCACTTTACACCATCGATCTTGTTTGCGTGCCGGATATTATGCGATCGCCGAAGGCGGCTCCTAAAGGAGCATCGCCACCACCAGGAAACTGGACAAATGATCCCTGTGCGCCAGATATCGAGCGATCGCCAACATCAGAAAACTTACCACCAGAGCTTGAAACTGTATTAACCATGCAGTCTGCGGTTTTAGAACATTGCAATCGTCTAGGCGATCGCTTTGCCATTCTTGATTCTCTACCCAATGCCAATGCCCAACAAGTACTTGCTCACCGAGAAAGACTCCAAGAACGCAATGCAGCCCTTTACTATCCTTGGATTCAAGTTCAAGATGATTCCTATCTCAAAAATGTTCTTGTTCCACCTTGCGGTCATATTGCAGGTATCTATGCTCGCACTGATCAGAATATCGGTGTCCACAAAGCACCAGCAAATGCAATTGTCAACGATGTTCTAGAATTGCAAGTTAACCTGACAAATAATCAGCAAGGGCCACTGAATATAGAAGGTATTAATTGTTTACGTAACTTTCCTGGTCGAGGGATTTTGGTTTGGGGCGATCGCACCCTCAGCCATGATCCCGACTGGACATACATCAACGTGCGGCGGCTGTTCCTCACCATTATCCGTTGGATTGAGTGGAACATGCTGAGTGTTGTATTTGAACCAAACGATGCGACTTTATGGAATCGGATTGGACGGGAACTGTCTACTTATTTTAATGAGCTGTTTCGACAAGGAGCGCTTAAAGGTAGCACAGCAGAAGAAGCTTTCTACGTGAAATGTGATGAACAAACTAATCCACCAGAACTGCGGGAAGCAGGACAAGTAGTTACAGAAATTGGGATTGCTCCCATCCTTCCTAGTGAATTCATCGTTGTTACCATCTTCCATGGCAAAACAGGGATTACCATCACTGGTGTTCCCAAATTTGGTTAATAAATTCAGGAGGTTAAATTATGGCTGGCGATCGCAAAGATCCATATAAAGTCTATAACTTTGAATTGGAGATTGGCGGGAAACGCGCTGGATTTCAAGAATGCTCCGGTCTAGATTCTAGCCAAGACCCGATTGAATATAGAGAAGGTAACGAAAAAACCCTGACAGTCCGAAAATTGCCTGGTCTGGTTAAGTATTCCAATATCAGCCTGAAATATGGGATTACAGAGGACACATCACTTTGGGAGTGGCTGACAAAAGCAGTCACAGGTAAAGTTGAGCGCGTCGATGGCACTATTTCTTTATTAGATGATACAGGCGCATCAAAATTAAAGTGGAAGTTCAAAGCCGGCTGGCCAACTAAATGGACAGGAGCGACGTTTAATGCCACTAGTAACGAAGTAGCAATTGAAACTCTAGAAATTGCCCACGAGGGTATAGAAAAAGGCTAGATATTGACAACTAAGAGGCATAATGCTGCAAACAGAGTTTCCTTTCACCTTACCCCAAGGTTATATCGACTCGGAGGGCAACCTCCATCGCGAAGGTATGATGCGATTAGCCACAGCCTACGATGAGATCGAGCCACTAAAAGATTACAAAGTGCAAACAAATCCTGGTTATCTCGTCATCATTCTGCTAGCGCGAGTCATTACCAAACTAGGTAACTTAGAGCAAATTAATACCAAGGTCATTGAGAACTTGTTTGCTGCTGACTTTGCTTTCTTGCAGGATTTCTATCTCCGGATTAACCAAAACGGTAATAGTCGATTACTAGTGGAATGTCCTCATTGCAAAGGTGAATTCGAGGTAGAAACAGCCAGCCTGGGGGAGTCATGAGCTATCCCGCGGACAAATTATCTGCGGAGATAGCTTATATTGCCTATCATTTCCACTGGGACTATGAGCGAATTATGTCCTTGGAACACCCAGAACGACAAAATTGGGTGAGTCAGATTGCCAAGATTAACCAGCAAATCAACAACTCAATCACATAGAGGAGTTTTAACCTATGGCTATAGGTATTGGTGCGCTAGGGATTACCATTGACCCGTATACTGCCTTTAACTTTTCTGTCGAGATTAATGGATTGATAGTTGGTGGATTTACTGAGGTTAGTGGTCTACAAAGTCAGATAGAAGTCGAAGAATATAAAGAAGGTGGGGAAAATAGTTTTACCCATAAGTTACCTGGTAGGACAGTTTATTCAGAGAACCTCGTTTTGAAACGTGGTCTGACAGACATCGAAGCTTTATGGAAATGGTATGAAGATGTGACAAAAGGCATCATTAAACGCAGAAATGGCACAATTTACTTACTTGATCAACGAGGATTACCAGCAATGTGGTGGGATTTTCGGCAAGCTTATCCGGTTAAGTGGAGTGGCCCGGAATTTAAATCAGACAGTGCTACTGTCGGTGTCGAGACATTAGAACTGGTTCACCAAGGTATAGTCAAACCAACAGCAAGTAGTGTGACATCTACTGTGCGGGGAGCAGCTGGAATTGCAACGCGATCGCTTTAGTAATGGCTTATGGAAACCAAGTACCCATCGACTCCCAATCAAAATTGGCAAGATGCTGTAGAACCACGACTCATGAAGCGGGTTCAGCGTCCACTAGTGCAATTTGGTGTAAGTGATAATCAACTTGCTCGTGCTATCCAATCTCGGACACGACGAGTAAGTCACCGTTTGCCATTGCTAACAAAATTGATACAGCCTTGGATTGATAATATTGGGTATTTTCAGTTTCAACTCAACCCCAACGACCATATACTAAGCCTGCCAGACTTTGATTCTAGCTATGAATTGCCTGATATAAATGCTGCATTCGATTCTCAATCCCCTGCAAAAACTTCGATTCCAATTCAACTTTTATCTAATAATAATACTGAAGAAATAACCAAGAAAAGAGTTCCTAAGTTTACTCTCATTACCCAAGCAAAACATCAACCTAGTCACCATAAACAACCTTTATCATCTCTAGATTTAGCTGAAGATGAAAATCATACATCTAGCACAAATAACCCCAAACAAAATATCTCATTATCCCCAGGTGCGATCGCAACTAGTCAATCAATTCTAAGTCCCAGACAAGAACCACAAAAAAACGCCTCATCACCATCACCATCTGTAATCAAAAACAGTGAACTTGCTGCAAATACTTCACAGACAACACCAAAACTCGATTTAGAAAACCAACTACAACGCCGACTTTTTCGTCCAATTATCCAACCAGGATTACTCAACTTTAAATTAGCCGATGTTGTTCAATTACGGATGCTCCCTTTAAGCGATCGCTTACCATTACTAACACAATTAGCTCAACATCAGCCTCATAAACAAAATTTACAAATCCAGAAAAAGTCTGATGATCAGATATATAGATTGTCAGACTTTGATTCAAGCCAAGATTTAACTAAATCTGTGAATTCTCAAGCGATCGCCAAGAGTATTGTTTCAGACCCAGAAGCTAACAAGGTCAATATTTCAGATGTTAACTCAAACTTGAAGACAGCCAAAACAACTATTATCCCAATTCAAAGAAAACATCAAAATATTGCTAATGTTGAGCAATTCAGCACAAATGACCCCAAACAAAATATCTCATTATCCCCAGGTGCGATCGCAACTAGTAAACCGATTCTAACTCTGGGACAAGAACCACAAAAAAACACCTCATCGGTGTCACCATCTGTAATCAAAAACAGTGAACTTGCTGCAAATACTTCACAGACAACACCAAAACTCGATTTAGAAAACCAACTACAACGCCGACTTTTTCGTCCAATTATCCAACCAGGATTACTCAACTTTAAATTAGCCGATGTTGTTCAATTACGGATGCTCCCTTTAAGCGATCGCTTACCATTACTAACACAATTAGCTCAACATCAGCCTCATAAACAAAATTTACAAATCCAGAAAAAGTCTGATGATCAGATATATAGATTGTCAGACTTTGATTCAAGCCAAGATTTAACTAAATCTGTGAATTCTCAAGCGATCGCCAAGAGTATTGTTTCAGACCCAGAAGCTAACAAGGTCAATATTTCAGATGTTAACTCAAACTTGAAGACAGCCAAAACAACTATTATCCCAATTCAAAGAAAACATCAAAATATTGCTAATGTTGAGCAATTCAGCACAAATGACCCCAAACAAAATATCTCATTATCCCCAGGTGCGATCGCAACTAGTAAACCGATTCTAACTCTGGGACAAGAACCACAAAAAAACACCTCATCGGTGTCACCATCTGTAATCAAAAACAGTGAACTTGCTGCAAATACTTCACAGACAACACCAAAACTCGATTTAGAAAACCAACTACAACGCCGACTTTTTCGTCCAATTATCCAACCAGGATTACTCAACTTTAAATTAGCCGATGTTGTTCAATTACGGATGCTCCCTTTAAGCGATCGCTTACCATTACTAACACAATTAGCTCAACATCAGCCTCATAAACAAAATTTACAAATCCAGAAAAAGTCTGATGATCAAATATATAAGTTGTCAGATTTTGATTCTGAAATTAATTCACCTGAGTTAGCAAGTAAATTTACTTTGAATGGCGAAACTTTTCTCACTCAACAGCCACATCGTATTAACCAGACTAATAAGCCAAGAGGATCAGCGAATTCACGAAAGCTGAAGGCTAACAAACCAATTATTGTTCAAGCAAAAATCAAGCATCCATTTACACATCAAATGCTTGTGGAGATGGATAATCATGTTAACCTACCATCTGCATCTGTCATCAGATTAAAGCGAAATAGCACAACTACGATTCCTGCCCAGGCAATAAAGCAATTTATTGATCAACAAAAAACTTTATTACCATCATCAGTTGTGACTCAAAATAATGGGCTTGCTTCTAGCAGCATTCCCATGAATGCAAGAGAACAAACAGCACAAAAAAAATCCAACTCTACCCCTAATCACCAAGTACATTCATCAGAACAAAAACTGCAACGACGACTCCAACGCCCCCTAATCCAATCAAGTATAATTGGCTCTCAACTGGTACGTATTATCCACACACGAAAGCATCAACTAACTAATAGTCAACCACTGTTAGCTCAGTTAGTCCAGCGCCAGCATAGTAGATATAACAATCAAACTCAGTTAAATCTAAAAGTGGATGTAGAGCGATCGCCCCAGGAATTTCGTCACCCCAGTGATTTAAAAGTGATAGCCACTGAAGATTCCTCTCCCACAAACCCCTCTAAATTTCAGGTAATCAAAAGATCACAGCCTCACGAACAGCCAATGGCGATCGCATCACCCAGACAAAATAGCTCCAATTTTACACAACAAAGTTTGCAGTCTGTCAAACCAATGACTGTTTCTAGAAGCAAATTTTCTGGTTTTTCTAATTATGCAGACATCGTCGATTCCCCAAGATCAGCAAAACCTATGACAGCAATTTTACCGCCAAAAGACCATGTTGTGGAGACACAAAGCCTTGCACCTCAACAAAGAACTGTAGTTCCCACAAATGAAAATAACCGAAAAATCCAACGCTCAACAGTACGCCCTTTAGTGAAGGAAATAAACAGGAAAAAGCTGCCTAGCTCTCCTATTATGCCCTTAGTTGTCTCTAATTCATCACTTTTTGAGAAATCAAAAGCGAGATTACAACCAACCAATTTAGTTATGTCTGGAACTCACAATTCCTTTATCAATCGCGCTCAGGCAAGTGCCACCATACCCAGCAATTCATCACAAATGAAAGATACTCAATCTCATACTAATAATCAAAATAATTCAGTGAGAATCAAAGAGTCTGATCGTGAGAGTGCGATCGATGTAGATGATTTAGCAGATCGAGTGATGCAGAAGGTCATGCGACAACTTGCCATAGAAAGTGAACGACGAGGAGGATCGCAATGGCCTTAGAAAAGTTAAAAATCATCCCAGAAATTGGGGCAGAAATTACTGTCTTGTTTAATCCCAATGAAATTACGATTGACAAAACAGCCAATTGGTGTTTAGCTCCTACCGATCAATCAGATGTGCCAGAATCTCAATTTACTCATGGTGAGCCAGCACAATTGACCATGAACCTACTATGCGACACCTATGAAGCAAAAACCGATGTCCGCACACACGCTGATAAAATATTTGACCTGACGACTATCCAGAAACACGGTTCATTACACCGCCCACCTTTATGTAAGTTGATGTGGGGAAAGTTTGACTTTAACAACTTTCAGTGGGTGCTGACGAATTTAAACCAACGCTTTACCTTGTTTCTGGATAACGGTACACCTGTACGTGCTAGCCTCACATGCACTTTTAAACAATGGCGCTCAGATCAACAGGACGCTAAACTGACAAATAAGCAATCACCAGATGTAGCTAAGGCACGCATTGTTAAAGATAAAGAGAGAATAAGCAATATTGCTTATGAAGAATATGAAGATCCAAGCCTCTGGCGGGCGATCGCTCAAGCAAACAATATTGATAATCCTACCCACTTAAAACCAGGTACAGTACTGGCAATTCCGGCTTTACGTCCTAATTCTTCATTGGGAGGTGACATCTAAAACATGCCAAATTTAGGTGATAAGCAAACAATAGTCCCCGATTTTCGTGTGTTGATTAATGGCACTCCTATCCCCATCGAGGTATCAACTGATCTGATGACTGTTGTCGTCAATGAAGATATAGGAGTACCCAGTATGTTTACTCTCAAACTTACTAACTGGGATATCCAAAAGCAAAAAGTAACTTGGTCAGACGATGAACGTTGGTTCAAAATAGGCAACGAAGTTGAAATTCATATGGGTTATGTAAATAACCTCAAAAAACTGATTAACGGTGAAATTACTGGAATTGAACCAGAATTTTATGTGAATGAGGCTCCTAGTGTAATTGTTCGCGGTTATGATCGCCGCCATCGTTTAATGCGTGGACGTTATACCCAGGCTTTTCTTGAGAGGACAGATAGTCAAATAGCCAGCGCAATAGCCAGCAGCAAAGAGGTGAACTTAAAACCCAAAGTAGAAGACACAAAAGTAAAGCTGGATTATGTCTTACAGCACAACCAAACTCACTGGGAATTTTTGCAGGAACGCGCCCAACGTATAGGCTATGAAGTGGTTGTAGAAGACAAGATCCTTTATTTCCGACCTCATCAAAATGCTGATAGTCCGGTGTTAATGCTAGACCTCGACACAGACTTAATGGAGTTTTATCCTCGCCTGACTACATTACCGGAAGTTGGACAGGTTAAGGTACGTGGCTGGAATCCCAAGAAAAAAGCAGAAATAGTTGGTTTAGCTAAGGCCGGGGATGAAGGTACAAAGATGGGTGGTTCTACTACTGGCCCTACGGCGGCTAATAAAACCTTTGGTTCTGGTATTAACACCAGCGTCAAGCGACCTGTATTCAATCAAGGAGAGGCAAATCAAATCGCCTTGGGACATTTAAAAGACATGGCGCTGGAATATATCACTGGTGAGGGAACTTCCATTGGTCGCACAGATTTACGAGCTGGTAAAGTCCTCAACATTCAAGGTATCGGTAAACGTTTTAGTGGCAACTATTACATGACTTCAACTACCCACACCTATTTACCAAAACGAGGCTATCGCACCCGTTTTACTGTCAGGAGAAATGCAACATGATTGATGTTAGTCTGCTCGCAAATCTTTTACACTCCGATGATCAAGGTAGTCGTTTTTACGGTGTAACTGTCGGTATTGTCACTAATAATAAAGACCCTGAAAGCTTGGGACGCGTCAAGGTTCGTTTTCCTTGGTTGTGGGATGAACAAAAAAACATCGGTGTCGATAGTCACTGGGCTAGAGTAGTAACTCCGATGGCTGGCAATGATCGAGGGCTTTACTTTTTGCCAGAAGTGGAAGATGAAGTTTTAGTTGCCTTTGAACATGGACTGGTAGAGTTTCCCTATATTTTGGGGGGTTTATGGAACGGTAAAGATAGACAACCAGAAAACAATAATAATGGTCAAAATAACAAGCGTACGATCAAGTCTCGCAGTGGCCACATTATTAGCTTCGATGACACCAAAAACAAGGGAAAAATCGAGATCATAGATGCATCAGGAAATAACAGCATCACCATCAGCACAGATGATAATGCGATCGCCATTGTGTGCAGAACTGGCAAGCTCAAACTCAGCGCCCAAGGGATTGAAATTAGCTCTGGTGGAGGGATTGATATCAAAGCCAAGGGCAAATTAAACATCAACGGTAGTGTGGTGAATATCAACTAAACCGATCAGATTTGATTTTTGAAAAATAATTTTGAGGAGGAAAATTGCTAGAACGGCCAGCAGCTAAACAAGGCGACCAAATAGTGGCTATGGATACCCATATCGTAATGGTTCCTAGTCCAGCAGGCCCCGTACCAACACCATTACCTCATCCTTTTAAAGGCATCATTAATGGTAATCTCAGCCGCAACGTCAAAATTATGGGTATGTCAGCAGCAACGGTGGGTAGCACGGCGGATAATATACCGCCCCATATTCCCACGCCACCGGGGACTTCTTTTCTAAAACCACCAATTAATAAAGGTACTATTATCACCGGCAGTGCAACTGTCAAAATTAACGGCAAAGCAGCTGCTCGTACAGGCGATCGAGCTAGAACTTGCAACGATCCAGTAGATTTGCCAGTAGGTAATGTTGTGGCTGCGGGTACTGTATTCATCGGTGGATAACAGAGGGTGTATTCATGAATACTAAATTTCTGGGTGTAGGTTGGGAGTTTCCTGTGCAATTAAACAAACATGGGGAAATCACCATGGCCTATTACGAAGAAAGTATCCGTAAAGCAATCAGAATGATTCTAGAAACTGCTCCTGGAGAACGGGTGATGCGTCCAGACTTTGGCTGCGGTATCCACAATTTCGTTTTTGCGGTTAATAGTGCGGGTACTGCAACTAGGGTGGCAAGTGAGGTCAGCGAATCTCTGATTAAATGGGAACCTCGGATCGATCTAATTAATGTAAATGCCTTTGGTGATCCTGACAAAGCTTACATATTGCTGATCTCTATCGATTATCGGGTGCGTGCTACTAACAACGAATTCAACATGGTCTATCCATTTTATTTGGAATATCAGGATATATTGAATTTATGAAAGTTCCAGAGATTGACAAACGCAACTATGACGATATTGTTGCGCGTACGCAAACCTTAGTTAAAGCTTTTACAAGTGAGGTGAAGCCGACATTTGAAGCACTCAAGGGTCGTACTCTCAATCAAGATATTACTAACCCTGAAACGGGTAAGATAATTCCTGCTGGAACTTATATAAATGATGATTTAGCCGAGCAAATCAGTGAAATTAAAGCTCTGAAGCTGGTAAAAGTAAAATCTTGGCAAGCATCTGAAAATAATGATGCTGGTTCAGCGCTGATCCATATCTTTGCGCGGATGGCGCAACTTGCGATCGCTCGCCTGAATAAAGTACCAGAGAAGAATTTTCTGGCTTTTTTAGATTTGATTGGAATTCAAATCCAACCACCCCAACCAGCCAGAGTCCCCTTGACTTTCCATTTAGCAACTGGTAGTCCTCTTGATGCTTTTGTTCCTGCTCAAACTCAAGCGATCGCCCCACCAACTGAAACCAAACCAGAAGAAATTGTTTTTGAGACTGATGGCGATTTAGTTGTCACCCCGTCCCAATTGACGGCTGTGTTTGTGCGTAATCCTCTTCGCGATCGCTATGGTGATTATACAGAAGCCGCTCAGGGTTTGAGTGATCAAATATTTCCTGCTTTTAGTGGCGATCGCCCGATTATTCACAGCTTTTATGTAGCCAATAACGAGCTATTTTTATTACCTAATGAAAAGACTATTACCCTGACGATTCACTCACCTGATGCCGAGCAACTCGCACAATTGCCGATTTCTTGGTATTACTGGGATAGTAATAATCTGATTCAAGATTTAATTGTTACTTCCTCCCTTGTGGAAAATAACCAATGGCAAATCTTGATCACAAATTTCCCAGTCCTGACGGAGCAAACAATCAACGGGGTCAAATCTGCATGGTTAGAAGCTCGACTCAAGACTGATTTGTTACCAAACTCTCAATTACCAAAAATTAACTATATTAGTGTTCAGGTAAACATTCAGGATAGTGACTTAGCCCCTGACCTTGGATTTACTAATTTCTTGGCACTTGACCTAAGTAAGGATTTTTATCCTTTTGGTACACAACCAGTCTTTAACGATACTCTATACCTGGCTAGTCAAACAGCATTTGCCAAACCCGGAGCTAAGGTGACGTTAAATGTGAAACTTAGTGAACCTCCACCGTTACCAATTAATCCTACGACAGATTTAGAAATTGCCTGGGAAGTTGGCAATGGTCGTGTTTGGGAGCTAGTAGGTAAGTCAGTTCCTCATAGTTCTGGGAGTAATTCTGGCTTGATTGATACGACTCAAGCTTTTACTAAAAGCGGCAAAATTGAATTTACTCTACCCTCAGAAGTTGGCTTAGAAACAGTCAATGGACAAAGCAATTATTGGATACGCGCTCGGATTATTAAAGGTAACTACGGTACGGGAACGGCTCTGACTCAGACATTTACACTAGCCACATTAAGTGAAAATAGTCAAGATACTGATCCCAACGAGAGAAAAATAATTAAACTCACTAGTGTGCGGGGTTTCTTACCAGGTGATCGCATTCAAATTGCTTCTGGTGGAAATAACCAGGAAGATGGTGAAATCGAAAGCATTAATTTGGCCGAAAGTAAATTTACCCTGCGTGCAGCCCTCACTCAGGATCACCCTATCGGCACAAGTGTGATTCTTTGGAGTAACTCAGTCTTAGGCCCACCATCGATCGCATCTCTCACCCTGAGTTATGACTATGAGCAGAGTGCTAGTGTATCTGCCTGTCAGACTTACAATGATTACACATATATTGACCGTACAGCCGTAGCAACTCAACTAGACTCTTGTTACTTTCAACCCTTTACCCCTACAACCGATACACAACCAAACCTCTACCTGGGATTTGACAAACCTTTCTCTAACCGATCCGTTACACTTTATGTTGGTTTAGAGACATTACTTTACCAAGCAGAAATATCGTTCAAAAATCAAAATTTAACTCAAGAACTAGCCCCAATCAACTGGGAATATTTCGGTTCTTCAGGTTGGATTTCTTTGCAAGTTCAGGATGAAACTCATGCTTTTACTCAACGAGGTTTGATTACATTCACGGATTTGCAAGATATTCAGCCTCGGACAGAATTTGGTCGCAACCTTTATTGGTTACGTGCTTACCCAAAAGATGATAAACACCAAAATTTACCACCCGTGCGACACCTGCGACTAAATACAACTTGGGCTACTCAAGTAATCACAATCGAAAATGAAATTTTGGGATCTAGTAATAGTCAACAAAATCAAGTCTTTCGCACAACCAAAACACCTGTATTAGACAAACAACATCTGGAAGTGTTTGAGCCTCAGATACCTTCACCAAAAGAACGGGACAAAATTATTGAACTTGAAGGTAAGGATGCGATCGCACCGATTTTAGGTTTTGCTGGTGAATTGGAAGGTGTTTGGGTACGTTGGCATCAAGTACCAAATTTTAATGCTTCTGATACATGGGATCGTCATTATATTCTGGATCACCTGACTGGTGAGGTGAGATTTGGTGACGATCAACGAGGAATGATACCGCCCCAAGGTCGCAACAATATCCGTATGACTTACCGGACTGGTGGCGGTGAAAATGGTAACTGTCCAGCAAAAACTATTGTTCAACTTAAATCAGCAGTACCCTACATCGACAGTGTTACAAACTATGAAGCTGCTGGTGGTGGTGCTGATGCAGAGACACTAAATGCTGTCAAAGAACGGGGTCCCAAGACACTCCGTCATCGGGGTAGAGCTGTAACTGCTCAGGATTTTGAAGATTTAGCTAAAGAAGCATCTCCTGCTGTTGCCAAAGCCAAAGCGATTACTCCTGCTCAAAAAAATGGTGTTGGTCTAGTTGAGTTGATCATCGTACCCCGTAGCCAACAGCCTCAACCTATTCCCAGTTTGAATCTACTGGAAAACGTAGCCAATTACATTCGCGATCGCTGTGCGCCAACTCTGGACTTGCAAACCTATGGCCCGGATTGGGTTGCTATTAGCGTTAAAGCAGAGGTAATACCAGTGTCTTTAGCAATGCTGATCAATCTTGAGGCAAGTATAGTCAATGCTTTGCAAGACTTTCTGCATCCACTCACTGGCGGTTGGGAAAAACAGGGATGGCCTTTTGGTCGCACACCGCACAAGTCTGATTTTTATAGATTGCTGGAATCGATTGACGGTGTAGATTGTGTCAGGGCTATGTCTGTGGAGGAGAGCCAGCAATCAATTTCAGCTAGGTGTTTAGTCTTCTCTGGCAATCATATCATCAATGTCACTGCACCATCACCGGAGGAAGCCTAATTATGACCTTACCTTTACCAAACCTAGATGATCATACTTACGCCGAACTCGTAGAAGAAGCTCGCTCTCTGATTTCTAATGTCTATCCTGAGTGGACAAACCATAATCCGACAGATACAGGGATCATTCTGATGGAATTACTGGCTTGGTTGACAGAGATGAAGCTTTATCAAATCAACCGAGTACCAGATCAAAATATTGTCAGTTTTCTCAAACTGCTCAACGGCCCAGAATGGAGCTTTCAGGGAAATTCGCCAGAAACAGATCAACAAACCAAAGCTTTAAACGCAACCATCCGCAAGACGCTTGTGGATTTACACGAACGCTACCGAGCAGTTACCTGTGAGGATTTTGAATACTTAACAACTCATCAATGGCCTCAAACAGCAGCAGCAAAAGACTTGGGTAATCAAGGTAAAGTCAAGCGATCGCACTGTATCGCCCGACGTAACCTCACTTTTGCCGATCCCAAAGCACGACAACAGCCAGCACCAGGACATGTGAGCCTAATTGTAGTACCTGATTCCAACAGCCCCACACCCAAGCCAACAAAGGCTTTATGCCAAAATTTATGGACATTTCTGGATGAGCGCCGTTTATTGACTACACGACATCATGTAGTAGAGCCGCAATATGTACCAGTAAAAATTACAGCAGAATTATTCATTGTAGAAGATGCATTACCAGACAAAATTTGCAAACAAGCTATGCAAGATATTTGCCAATTATTCCATCCTTTAACTGGAGGAACAGACAGTCAAGGTTGGCCCTTTGGACGGGATATATACGCATCTGAAGTGTATCAATTACTAGAAAACGTCGTAGGAGTAGATTACGTAGAAGCAGTTAAATTACATACACAAGAAACTTGGCGGTTGAATAGGGCGCGTAGCGACACACTTATGAGCATTACTTTATACCCAGACGAATTAGTAACTGTGGAGGTAAATAAGAAGTCTTTTGAGATCAAGACAGCTGGTTGAGCCTAAATTAGGTAATATATATGACAAATAACATCCCACCTACACAAGTAAGTAACTATTTACAATATCTGCCAGCCATTTTTCAAGAAGACGTAGACCAGTACGGAGTCAACTTTATCGGTCGCTTCCTACTGGCTTTTGAGAAAATCATCACAGGTTTGGGAGATGTTGATGAACCTGGAATAGAAGAAATCCTCGATGGAATTACTGATTCTACTACTCAAGAATTGTATCTGGCTGGTATCTATCGTTACTTTGAACCCGGAGCCGATTTGCCTGCTCATAAGCGATCGCCACCCGAATTTATAGAATGGCTGGCCAGTTGGGTAGCTCTCAATCTGCGCGAAGATTGGGAAGAAGAAGACAAGCGTCGCTTTATTAGCCATGCAGTTACTTTGTACCGCAAGCGCGGGACAAAAGCTGGTATCAAAGAAATGCTCAAGATTTACATTAGTCCAGTTGCTGAGATCTATGAATTTCATGAGCCTTTACAAGTAGACAGAATTTCTACTGTGGGTATCGATACTATTCTTGGCGACGGTTTACCCCACTACTTCTTGGTCAAAATCTTTTTGGCTAACTTTGGTGAAGAAACTTTTAACACCTGTAAACGCCAACAAAAGCTAGCAAGAGCAATTCTTGACCAAGAAAAACCAGCTCACACTTATTATGACTTTGACATCGAAGTACCGTTGATGCAAATTGGAGTACGATCAACGGTAGGAATAGACACAATACTTGCATCCCCAGCATCTGAAGTCCCAGCGATCCAAATCGGAATGTATTCCACAGTCGGAGTTGATACTTTGCTGGGAACGTTAATCCTTGGAAAATTTAACAGTTAAACTATTACATAATCAGGATTACAAACATGACAGATAATTATGATGTAGAAAAAAGACTACGTTATTTTAATGGTCAGTTCTTAAATAATTATGACTTTACTGACGAACAGAAATATCACATAGATCGACAACGAAGACATAATCGACTACTGCACACACCAGGTATTGCTGAAGGTCTGGAAATTATTGCTGAGTGTAACTCACACCATATAGAAGTGCGTCCTGGTACTGCTGTAGATCAGCAAGGTAGACAGATTGTTTTGGCTACAAAACAAGTGAAAAGTCTCAGAGATTTTGGGTGTGGTAAAGTTTATGTAGTAATCTCCTATCATCAAGAACCATCGGATCTGGCCACAGTCGGAGCAAGAGACGAGACACGCTGGCACGAACATCCCAAAATCGAGATATTAGAAGATAGTGACGAAATTGAAAAAGGCGATCGCATTCCACTAGCTTGCTTAGTTCTCGGTGATGGTGGCAAAATAGAACACCATCATGATCATGTCCGTTACCATGCTGGCGTTCGCATCAGTCCAGAGGTAGATTTACGTAAACTCACTTTCTCCAGTAAGAGTGTGCATTGCAGTTGCTGGCCAGAACTTCATTTTGGTGCGGCTCACCGTATTGATCTTATAGGTAGTCTCTATATCGAAAGACATCTTGGTATTGGAGTAGATAATCCCAAAAATAGATTAGATGTCAAGGGTGGAGCAGTCATTGGTGCAGATTACTGCGAAAGACAACAAGCTCCAACAGATGGTCTTTTGGTAAAAGGTAGAGTTGGTATTGGCAATAATAGTCCAGGTTCAAGCCTAGAAATCGCCGGTGAAACCAGAAACGACAATTATTCCGCGCTGAATGTTACCGACTGTGATGGTAAAAGTCTTTTGTTTGTTAGAAATGATGGCAATATCGGCGTTGGGACAACACAGCCCCGTGCTAAGTTTCATGTTAGTGGTGGAAATATCCGACTCGACCCAGATAGTGAATTATTTTTCGCCGACAACGGACAGATTAGAAGCTTAGACGATAACCACAGGATTTTGTTTAATCGTTCCCAAGATCAAATGGAGTTCAGAGAAAGAGGGGATCTCATTTTTTCCCCTGGAGCGATCGATGGAACACAAACCGCAAAAGCCGTCATTTTAGGTAACGGTAATGTTGGTATTGGCATAAAAGAACCAAATGTGAAGTTGCATGTTGAAGGCGAGATTCGGGGTAATCTTGTTACTGGTACAGGTAGTGATTATGCTGAATGCCTTCCTAAACTCCAGCAAGATGAAGTGATTGAAGAAGGCGATATTACTGGAATATTTGCAGGCAAAATTACTAAGAAAACTAATGGCGCTCAGACTCTGATGGTAATTAGTAGTCGGCCCATGGTTATTGGTAATACACCTACCCAAGACAAGAAACATTTGTATGAAAAAGTTGCATTTATGGGTCAGGTGCGGGTTAAGGTTAGAGGCAAAGTTCAAGCAGGTGACTATATTATCCCATCTGGTTTAAATGATGGAGTCGGTGTAGCAACATCAACCCAAGAAATTAATCCTACCGCCTATGCTCAAATTGTGGGTAGTGCTTGGGAGTCATCCCAAGAGGAAGGTGTAAAGTTAATTAATGTATTAGTCGGTCTTCAGTCCAGTTATTCTTGGGTTGGACAGTTAATGGCTGCAATGCAGAATCAACAAACCGAAATTGAATCTCTCAAGAGCGAAATTGCTTCTCTTCACTCTCAAATAGAAACAACTGCTGCACAGCCGAAACACATCGAAGAAATAGAATCTCTTCAGAGTGAAATTGCTTCTATTCAAAGCGAGATTATATCTCTCAAATCTATTAGAGAACAAATTACTCCCAATCACCAAACCGAAATTGAATCTCTCAAACACGAAATTAATTCTGTGAAAACAGAACTAGAACAAATTACTCCCAATCACCAAACCGAAATTGAATCTCTCAAACACGAAATT
>NZ_JCACKS010000192.1:95712-131238 GCF_059505505.1 Pelatocladus sp.
AATTCTGTGAAAACAGAACTAGCAAAAACTAACATACCAAATTACCAAGCAGAACTTAAAATCATCAATCTTGAAATGGAGTATATCAAAACTCAAATAAGGCAGTTATCTAAAACAAATGGTGACACAAATGTAACAAATTGGTGGCGATTACGGTAATTCAGAAAAGATACTACAATTTGGCAACGGGTAATACAAACTTTAAAGCTTTTATGGCATATTATCCAACCTCTATTGAGCATATTTTGGCGGAGTTAGAGAGAATTGATCTGCTGATTCGAGTCCAAATATGGAGAATGCAGCACATTCAGACAGGTGACAACGAATTGCAGGGACTTTTGATTTCGGAACAAGAGATAGAGCAACTCCTCACAAAACCCATCGGTTTACCCCGTTGGGCAAATGTTCCGACACCATTGTCCTCAATCGAGGTTCAAACTGCCCTCAAAAGAATGACAGCTAATATTGCTCAATGTCAAACTGAGAGTATCCAAAAAAGTATCAAATTACGCTTGCATGAATTAGTCTGTCACTTTCAACTCACACCAATTGACAGGGATACGCTACTAATTTGTTTAGCTCCCGAATTAGATTCGGGTTACGAGCGTCTTTATGCTTATCTTCAAGATGATGTGAGAAAGAAGCGTCCCTCTGTAGACTTGGTGTTGAATTTGCTCTGTGCAGATTTCAAAAGCAAGCTAACAACGCGTCAAAATTTCCTGTCTACTGCTCCCCTGCTCAAACATCAACTGCTGCATTTATTTGATGATTCATCACAGCAGCAAGTACCACTACTAAGTAAATATCTCAAACTAGATGAACGGGTGGTCAATTATTTACTTGGTAGTGACGAACTCGACACCCGGCTTTTACCCTATGCTAAATGCACCTGGCCTCAAACGAAACTTGAAGATTTGTTACTGCCACTTGAAATAAAAGAACGCTTAGGCTTACTAGCCCAGGAGAAACAAGTAATAAAAACCGGACTAATATTTTACTTCCAAGGAACTTACGGAGTCGGCAAGCACACTACTGCTGAGGCCTTTTGTCAGGAATTGGGAATTGGGTTGTTGACAGTAGAGTTAGAAAGACTATTGCAGGCGGAAGCGGAAGAATTTGAAACAATTATGGCTCTAGCTTGTCGTGAAGCAGTTTTGCAGTCAGCAGCTATTTACTGGGAAGACTTTGACAGACTTTTAACAGATGGCAAAGCCACTTGGCGATTAGCCCTACTGCGACAAGTGCAGGAGATGCATTTGCTGACCTTTTTAGCCGGTGATACTACCTGGGAACCATCCAATGTACAATCTGAATTGACCTTTTTGCGAGTGGAATTTCTTCTCCCAACAGCAGCCCAACGCGTGGAATTATGGGCGAAGTTTGTAGGGGAAGACATTGCATCGCTACCCGATTTGGCGAACAAATTCCGTTTTAGCGGCGGACAAATTCGGGATGCGGCAGCTACGGCACGCAATTTAGCTTGCTGGCGATATCCAACGCAAGGGCAGGTCACGATAAATAACCTCTACGCAGCATGTCGCTTGCAATCGAATCGCCAGTTAAGTGCAATGGCTCGCAAAATTACACCACGCTACAAGTGGTCAGACATTATCTTGCCTGATCAACAAGAAGGCATTATACAAGAACTTTGTAATTACGTCAAGTATCGCAGCCGAGTTTATGACGAGTGGGGCTTTGAGAAAAAGCTATCTTTAGGTAAAGGGCTAAATATTCTCTTTGCTGGGCCTCCTGGTACGGGCAAAACAATGGCGGCTGAGGTTGTGGCGGGTGAATTGGAGTTAGACTTATATAAAATAGACCTTTCGGCAGTGGTCAGCAAGTATATTGGCGAAACAGAAAAGCACCTTTCCCGCATCTTCCAAGAGGCAGAAACTAGTAATGCAATTCTGTTTTTTGATGAAGCCGATGCCCTATTTGGCAAGCGTACCGAGGTAAGTGATGCCCATGACCGCTACGCCAACCTTGAGGTCAGCTACCTCTTGCAAAGAATGGAGGAGTACGACGGCGTAGTGATTTTGGCAACGAATTTCCGCAAAAATATGGATGAAGCGTTTGTGCGACGGCTGCATTTCAGTATCGATTTTCCTTTGCCAGATGAGAAGCATCGCCGCCGGATTTGGCAGAAGCTTTGGCCGGAGGCTACGCCTCGCAGTGCAGATTTGGATTTGGATTTTATGGCGCGTCGCTTTGAGATTGCAGGGGGGAATATACGCAATATTGCGCTAGCGGCAGCTTTTTTGGCGGCTGATGAGGGTGGGGAGGTGAAAATGTCTCACTTGGTGCGGGCGACGAGGCGGGAGTATCAGAAGATGGGGAAGGTGTTGATGAACGGGGAGTTTGGGGAGTATGCGGGTCAGTTATAATTTGGGATTTTAGATTGTTAGAGTCAGGACGGCATTAGGAAGCAGCGTAGATTTAACAGAACGTAAAGAGCGGTTTATAAGGAAGCAAAATATTTTTGAAATTTGTATTATTTAATATCCAGGGATAATATTATGTTTCATCGTAAGCAGGGGCAGATATCATCCAAAAGCAATAAAGTTTTACAAAAGCAACAACAAAAAACGACGAAAATCGCAGATGAGGCACATTCGATAGTTCAAAAGGTGAAAGCTGACCCTAGTTCACTAAGTGCAGATCAGATGTTAACCCTTCAGGAGACGATAGGGAATCGGGCAGCTAATCGGCTGTTAGCTGGTCGAAATGCAGCACCAGTGCAGGCAAAGTTGACTATTGGGCAGCCTGGGGACAATTACGAGCCGGAGGCAAAGGAAGAGGATGCGATGGGTCAGCAAGCATTCAAATCATCTGTAAGTGATAGATCAAAAGAAATAATACAAAGACAAGCTATCAAACTTGAAGGTGAGGAATTAAGTGACCCAATGAAAGAAAGATTAAACACCGCTTTTGATCAGTTTAACGCCAAGGTGTTGTCTACTTCATTTCTGTCCCAGGGTCAGACTAATCAAGTGGTAATTTGGGGAATCAAAAGTACGAATGACTTTAAAGACTATGGCAGCACAACTTTTTATATAGGCAATAGTAACCAAGGATATCAAGCACAAGACTATGGACAATTTACAGAAATCTGGCAATGGGCATTAAACAATCCTATACCAAAGGATATCTCAGTGCGAATAGTCATAGCTGTAAATTTAAGCATTAATAGGACTACGCAGCAATTGTTTGCAACGCTACTACACGAATGGCATGTACATGCTGTTAAGTGGAAAGGTCTGATCGAATATATACGAGAAGATAAAGGGAATTTTGCAGCACCATGGATACAGGGGCAGGGTTATGAAAGAAGGGGCAAAGGAGAGCATAAAGCTTATGCCAACATGTCCGACCAGGATATCGAATCGATGGTGGATGAACTAAATCTTGAAGAGAAAGACAAAAAAACTGTAATACAACTCTTAAAAAGGGATCGTGATCGGTATGACAAGAACACTGGGGAAATATAAGTTAGGGCGGCGGACGAATCCTCAGCAAGAGAGCGATCGCCTTAAATGCCAGAAGTGTAATCACTCATCAGTAGGTTTGCTTGATTAGGGAAACCTAATAAATCTGATCATGAGTGCAATTAATATAGACAGATTGTAGAGCAATAATTTACACCACGGATATGTAGCATTATGTTTTACCATCAACAGAGGCAAATTTCCAAGAAAAGCAACAAGGATTTGCGAAAACGACAACAGACAACTTATAGACCAGTGCCACAAACAAATGCTACGCATCCAGCAATACTCATTCAGAGAGTCAAACTTAATCCTAATTCGCTAAATACAGATGATGTGTTGACACTTCAAGAAACAATTGGCAATCGAGCGGCTACTCAGCTTTTGGCTAACAGCAGTGGACAGTACGTACAGCCAAAACTAACAATAGGAGAACCAGGAGATAAGTACGAGCAGGAAGCAGATCAGGTAGCAGCAGAATTTGTGCAGTATATGAATGCGCCTGCGTTACTACAGGCAAGTCAGAATGAATCCATCCAACGACAGGATATGGAAGATGACGAGTTGAATATGAAGCCAATGTTGCAGCGTCAGCCTGATGGTGGGGCAGCAACATCAGACTTGGAAACTTCTATCAATCAGGCACGGGGTGGTGGACAACCACTAGCAGACAATATCCGGGAACCAATAGAGCAAGCATTGGGGGCTGATTTCAGTGGGGTGAAGATTCACACAGATGCCCAATCTGACCAGTTGAATCAATCGATTCAGGCTCGCGCTTTCACAACGGGGCAGGATGTATTTTTTCGGCAGGGGGAGTATAATCCAAAAAGTCGGGGTGGACAGGAGTTGCTGGCCCATGAGTTAACTCATGTAGTGCAGCAGAGTGGAGGGACTGTGCAGCGATCGCCTTACCGAGCAGAAGATTTTGCTGCAATATCGAACCACGATGCCACTAACCCCCCACAAATCCAGTTATACAGTGCGATGGAAGCGTCCGAGCTAATAGAGAATAAGTATAAAGCGTGGAGACAATGGTATTACGAAGTTTGTATACCAGCCATGCAAACAATAGCGGCCAAAGCAGGTCAAGACTTTAATCAATATTTAGCCACCAAGTCCCAGGACGAATTTGAACAAGCTATGACCTCTCTACACACAGAGGCAAAAGATGAGCGCTACTCTAGCTGGAGCGAGAATTTCAGGCGACTATCTTCAACTGACAATTCATTAGTTCAATCAGATAAGTACCCGGGAATGAATCGTGTATCAAGAACAAATATACTGGTTAGCAATCTTATAAATGAGAACGACGAGAATTTACAAAGATTCATAACCCTATACAACAGTGATGATATGACTTGGTATAGAGGTCTTAGCATCTCCCACTTTTCTTACAAGCAATTGCGGGAAGCGGGTGTGTTAGGGTCTGAAGGTACGGCGGACATACCCACATTCACGATGGACAATGACTCCCCGACCCGTTGGCTTCCAGGCTTGTATAACGCACAATTGGCTGATGCTGTAGCCCACCGAGTGGATGCTGAGGATGCGGGAATAAGAGAAATCGCAATGAGGAAGGACATACCGATAGGAGTCACGGTTCAGTACCCGATAAAACCACCAACGCATGTAGCATTCCTGAATGATGGGGAACAAGTGATTCGAGGACCGATCACGGGTGCAAGAGTATATCGAGTGATTCTATTGGGGCCAAGCGGCTATAGTTATCGATTGAAAAACGGAAGCACAAACGACCTTCCTCCCGCAGCACCTTATCAAGCAAGCGCTGGGTCTCAAGCGATAATGGCGTGGGAGACTGCCATTGACACATGGCTGTTGAACCATCCGTAAATGGTCGGATAACATTGGGGTGTTGCCACCCCGCAGTCCTCTAAGAACGGCTCGTGACTGTTACCAATCAAGCCGCTCAAGCTGAGGTAACTTCCCAGTTGTTGAGTGTTGAAGAAAGCTTCTGCAGTTTGAAATTCACTCATCAGCAAACGTTGTTTCCAAATCGCAGCATATGTTCAATATCAAATCTTTGTCTGTAGCTTTCTATTAAGTATTTCTACTTAATTGCTCGAACCAATAGTTTTTTTCGCGATCGCCTCTACCTGAAAAACTAGTTCTTTTATACTACATCTGGAATTTCAAAATGGGGGTTAATACTCTATTTATTTCAAAATGAGAATTGCTGGCCAACCCTCACACAGGTAGCACATTTTGGAGCTACACAAGAAAAATCTCCTGATTTCGCACAAGAATTGTCAGAGAAAATTTCCAGTGATAACAACGAGAAGCTAGGTGATGAACCTCCTTTTTAAGGTAATACTAAGATGAATACTTGAGTATCCAGCTTAAGAATTAAGAATAATGTCATTATGAGTTAGTCCAGACACTCATAGTGGCATTATTTTTTTACTCTTTCTCAAGAAGACTTTGATAGAATCACTTCAAATGAGTAAAAAAACACCCTTGAAAATGCCAAAAAATCAGACTAAAATAATTGCCGCCTTCAACCAATCTGGTGGAGCTGGTAAGACCACCACAGTTCATAATATTGGGTATCATCTTGCTCAAAAACACCGAGTCTTGCTTATAGATATGGACCCACAAGCAAGTCTGACAACCTTTATGGGAATAGAACCCAAGGAGCTAAAAGATGAGCAAACAATATATGCTGCTATCACCGAACGCGGGCCGCTATATATTTGGCAAGAACCCATCCATAATATGCATCTTATACCCAGCAATAATGCTCTAACCGGAGCTGAAATTGAACTAGGGCGCGATATCACAACTGACGCTCGACAAAAACTCAAGTTTGCACTTGAACCAATAGTCAGCGAATATGATTACATCTTAATTGATTGTCCTCCCTCACTAGGATACCTAAGCATCATGAGCGTCATGGCAGCTACCCACCTGCTGATACCAGTTCAGACAGAATATAAGTGCTACGCTGCTACAGAACAACTGCTAACAACAATCGCCCGTCTTAAGAAAGGAGGACACAAGGACTTACAAATCGCAGCTTTTATCCCAACTCAACACGATAAACGCACCCTCCAACAATCAGGTATACTCGAAACCATTAAAAAACAAATCGAAGGACGTGCTCATATAACTACACCCATTCCCAAATCGATAGACTTTCCAAGTGCATCACAAGCGCATCTCCCGCTTGTTCTGTGGAAGAAAAATCACCCGGCAGTTAGTATTCTAGAAGAAATCACAAATTACCTCATCAAACTATAATTATGACTAAACAAGTTGAACTAAAAGCATACGATAAAAACGCACTCGATGATTTATTTAGTGGTACTAGCCAAGAAGATTCAGGCAACAAAAACACTATCACCCTGCCAATAGATTCAATTATTCTCCCCCCATCGCAACCTCGTCGGTACTTTGACCCGCAAAAAATTCAATCTCTTGCAGAAAATATTAAAGAAAATGGGTTGCTCTCCCCGATTGTAGTTAGATCCACAAGTAGTAACGACGAATTTGAACTAGTTGCAGGTGAACGTCGCCTGCGAGCAAGCAAACTTGCCGGACTCGAAGATATTCCCGTCAATATAATCGACTGTGATGAGAATGCTGCTGCTCGCATCCGCTTGGTTGAAAACCTCCAACGCGAAGACCTCAACGCTTATGAGGAAACTATCGGTATCGTCGAACTACTTGCAGCGATATTGAATATTGACCAAAAGGATGTAGTTTATCTCCTAAACCGGATGCTAGATGAGGAAAAAAATAAAGTTCCCCAAAACGTTTTGGGGAGTAATGAAAGTCTTATCATACAAGACTTGTTCTCTAAACTTGGCAAAATTACCTGGCAGTCGTTTGCCACAACGCGCCTACCTCTACTCAAACTACCAAGTGATATCCAAGATGTACTCATAAGAGGGCAGTTAGAGTATACCAAAGCCCATGCGATCGCACGGGTAAAGAATGAACAAGCGAGGGGAAAAATAGTAAAGCAGGCGATTGATGAGGGGTTGTCACTATCGCAGATAAAAGAGATAGTAGAGAGTATTATGTCAGCAGGTACAACAGATAAAAAAGAAACCCCCTTTCAACAGCTAGCATCAAGAGGAAAAAATGTACAAGGACTATTAAAAAAACATAGGAGGTTCATAGAAAATGACAAAAAAATAACAAATAAAATCAATCGGCTGTTAGATCAGATAGAAGAACTATTTCCATCTGAAACAGAGAATACAGAGATGGAAAACCTAAAATAAAGAAGCAAGCGAGATAATAATCATTCCTCTCTTCGCTGAAAACATATATAAAGCATTTCAGTTACCCTATTTATCTCGCTTCGTACTTTTCTTTAATACTTTTAATCGCACTCTCAGTTAGCTTAACGTCTTGAACTTTCCCTTGGAATTGATAGAGGTTCTTAGCTTTTTGGCTCTAGTCTTCCACGTTACGCTTACTCTGTTGAATACTGCCGATGTCTGCTATTTCTTTTGACTTTCGCTCTTCACGTGCGTTTTGAAGTCCATCCGCAGATTTTGTTTCAAAGCCCTGTGACATCAACTTGACTCCTGAAGATTTTCGGATAACAGCATTGAAGTCTTCTCATTGTTCTTGTTCTTAAGTCAAGTACATTTTTTACACCTTTGTTTATGCAAATCTTACTTAATTTGTCAAGTTCACCCTATACTAAATTAGATGAGCTTACCCTGATAATTAAGGCTAAACGCAATGCATGAGAACTTACTTTTAATTATCAAGGAAGATGATGCTCAGGAGGGGGTGAATTAATCTGATCAGATTTACTTGGTTCGTGAGGAAATTACGCCAAAAAATTCGAGATTTATTGGATATAGTCTGGTTTCGTGTTTTACTGGCCATCGTGATTGCTTATTTGTTAATGCTGACATTCAGTCACATCGAACAGTGGAATAAGCAACAGCCTATTTGTAAATCTCAAGATTCATTCTTGCAGTGTTTTTACAAACAAGCATTATCAGTTATTGGGGTGGCTAACATTGAAGCTTTTAGTATCCTAGCAGCAGCCAGCTTATATTTATTGGAAAGTAGGGAGCGCAGACGCAATACTATTTATCAAGCATGGCAAGTCATTGATCATGCGGCTGCGGCAAATGTATCAACTAGCTACGCCAGAATCAAAGCATTAGAAGATTTAAATCAGTATGGTGTGTCTTTAAAAGCTTTAGATTTACCTGGTGCTGATTTACATGAAATTGACTTGGCTGGTGCGGATCTGTGTGTTGCTAATCTCAATTATGCCAATCTCATCTATGCTAATCTCAAGCGAGCTAATCTCACTGATGCTCAATTAGAAGGTGCTAACCTCAGTCGTGCCAGGCTTAAAGAAGCTAATCTCACCTATGCTAACCTCAATAGTGTCCAGTTAGAAGCTGCTAACTTAACCCGTGCCAATTTAACTAATACAGACCTTGGTGGTGCTAACCTTGGTGGTGCTGATCTACAAGCAGCTATTCTAGAATTTGCGGTTCTCAATGGTGTGGATTTAGAAATCGCTAATCTTACAGATGCAAAATTACAAGGCGCTCAATTAGAAGGTGCAGACCTCAGTGATACTAATTTAGAGGGGGCAGACCTGAAAAATGCGTACCTCATCGATGCCAATTTCACCCGTGCTAATCTCAAAAATACCGATTTGCGAGGTACTCAAGACCTCAGTGTTGAGCAAATTCAAGCTGCTAATAACTGGAGACTAGCCAAGTATGATCGCTACTTTTGTATCCAATTAGGTTTACCTGTAGAACCAGAAAAATCAGTACAGCAGAATCACACAGATACACCAGACACCAAAAGGCTTTTTTAAGAGCGGGAAATTAAGTCAATCTCCTACTTATTTCATATTTTGAAACTTGAAAATTACACTATACCAGTAGCCCAGCTACTATTCCTAGGTGATCTATATTTTTAATTTTTGCTTCTGATATTGGAGACATTTTTTACTTCTCGAAATTTTTGAGTTTTTTTGATTGTCTCATTCCTGGTATCGTCCATAAGTCATCATCACAAAATAATCTATGTTTACTTTTGTGAAAGACTTGAAACCAAGCATTTATCAGCTTTTTACAGACTTTGTACTTTCCAATCTAGGTTTATTCTTCATCCCGACTTACTTAAAGCTTCTGAGTCTTTTTATTTACTCGTATCAAAGCCGATTTGCGTAATGTTTTGTACTACATTATGAAGTGCGGAATGTGGGTTTTAAAAAAACATCATTCGGCAAGAATTGAACAGCTTCAATTTCGGCGTAACCCCTCGGAATACTTGGCTACACTTAAAAGTATGCTCCTCTAGTAAGTTTTGCCGCTCTAGAAAAAAACATCATTCGGCGAGAATTGAGCAGTTTCAATTTCGGCGTAATCCCTCGGAATACTTGGCTAATCTTGAGAGTCTGCTTCTCTAGCAAGTTTTACCGCTCTAGAAAAAAAGAGCCGCACCCATTTTAAATGTACAGCTTTTGATTCATGAGAGAATTATGCCAAGCCCTCTTTGCTATCACCTGCTGTTAACCTAATCAAACCGGCTGAATTTGTCTTTTGAATTAACTCAACGAAACGAGAATTTATTCTGTTATGTGTGTATACCCGATGACTCGAAGAAATTTACTCTTTTGCTTACTACTAGTTTCTCTAGTTTTTACTGGTGCTTGTTCTAACCAGACTTCCGACAATAATTCGACCAATACCACCAGCCGCTCTTCCACCAATAAAAAAGTAATTCGCATTGCCATCGGAACCCAAGATCAAACCATTAACACGGTAACAGGGGGTGCAGTCATTCGAGAGGAAAAACTTTTAGAAAAATACTTACCCAAAACTGGTAAGTATGAAAATGTAGAATACAAAATCGAATGGACAAGCTATACATCAGGACCTCCGATAAACAATAAGATGCTAGCAAATCAAATCGATATTGGTATGATGGGTGACTTTCCATTGACCATTAATGTGACAACTTTTCAGCAGAAGGGAAATGGTGTAAGAACTATTTACATTGGCAGCCTTGCCTACAGTCCAAATGGAGCGGGAAATGCTGTGGTAGTTCCCAAAAATAGTTCTATTAATTCTTTAAATCAGTTGAAGGGTAAGCAAGTTTCTGTGCCTTTTGGTTCAGCAGCTCATGGAATGTTGTTAAAAGCTTTAAAGGATGTAGGGATCAATCCGGAAAAAGATGTAAATCTGACTAGTCAAAGTCCAGAAGTTGGCGGAAGCAGTTTGAAGACTGGTCAAATTGATGCTCATGCTAACTTTGTTCCTTTTGGTGAGCTATTTCCTTTTCGGGGTTTTGCTCGAAAAATATTTGACGGAGCAGAGACAGGAGTTCCAACCTTTCATGGAGTATTAGTTCGCTCAGATTTTGCGAAAGAAAATCCAGAAATTGTTGTGGCTTATCTGAAAGCATTATTAGAAGCAAATAAGGTGTTTCGAGAACAGCCAGAGGCGATAGCAACTAAAGTAGAGAAATGGTGTGGGGTTGAGCGTGAAGTTGTGTATATGTTTCTTGGCCCCTCTGGGTTACAACAG
The DNA here is from genome assembly GCF_059505505.1 of Pelatocladus sp. Classification (NCBI taxonomy): domain Bacteria; kingdom Bacillati; phylum Cyanobacteriota; class Cyanophyceae; order Nostocales; family Hapalosiphonaceae; genus Pelatocladus; species Pelatocladus sp. Next base: position 106,745 of record NZ_JCACKS010000192.1, read on the forward strand.
ATTAATCCAACAATTCGTCAAGTTAACTTTGAGGCTTTAAAAAATAGCGTTGTCACCTTGAAGCAATTGGGTCGGTTAGATGCTACTGTCAATCCCGAAGATGTGACAAAGTGGGCAGATGATAGCTATTTGCGTCAAGCTATGAAAGAAGTAGGTCTCAATTATGATGAGGTTGCAAATGCAAAAGATTTTGTGATTTCAGGTGAAGATGCTCAAACTAAAGAACCGATTAAAGATCCGAAAATGGCTGCCCAACTCTGGCTCAAAGGTAACGATAAGGTGATGAATTTTGCCTCAATCAAAAACATGATGGCAATGTCACAAAAACTGAAGGCTGAAGGTAAACAAGATAAAGGCGTAATCTTTGTTCATGATCGCAATCATGGCTGGAAACTACTGGCAGAAAATTCTTTCTATGTTCAAAATGGCAATGAAATTTCTGCATTCTTAACTCAGAAAGAAGCTCAAGACTTTGCTCAAAAATCAGGTGTCAAGGTTGTTGATTTCAAAGGACTACAGCAATCATATGCTCAAAATCAGCAACTTTCAAAGTTATAAAACTTAAAGATTGTTTTAAGGCATTGTCATAAAAGAACTGCGAAATTTATGAGAAGCTAATTTGGGGACACCTAACTATCTAGAGGTATTCAATGTCTGGCCCATTTTCTGAACGTTCTTCACTCAAAACCAGAGTGTTTGGAGGCTTCAGCGCCACAATCGCCCACTCATTGAATGTGTTGTACCGCCGTGAGCAATCGCCCTTCCACTTCCTTTTTAGCCCCAAGGGATTCCGGCGGGTTTTTTCTCTAGTGTTGTTTTTTGGTGTTTGGCAATTTTTCTGCACAATCAAATTCAACTTCTTTATTAACTTCACGCTGATACCCTCACCCTTAGAAGTTCTGGGATCAACTATCGAGTTTTTCTCCAACAACCCGATGCTGCATATTTGGGCAAGCGCAGCTCGGGTACTATCTGGCTTTGCGATCGCAGCTGTGGTTGGCATTAGTCTGGGTATCTTTATAGGCTGGTTCCAGCAAATTGAAGACTTGATATTTCCACCCTTGGAGCTATTGAGACCGATTCCCGCCGTCGCCTGGATTCCTCTGGCGATTCTAATGTTTCCCTCTTCAGAATCAGGAATGATTTATATCACGTTCATCGGCGCGTTCTTCCCAATTCTGATCAGCACCATTCGAGGTGTTGAGAATACAGATTTATTACTACTGCGAGTGGGTCAATGCTTGGGAGCAAAGCAGTGGCATCTATTCAAAGATATTGTTGTGCCAGGAGCAATGCCCAGTATTGCCAGTGGTCTGGTGATTGGCATGGGCAACGCCTGGTTCTGCTTGGTAACGGCTGAAATTCTGGCAGGCCGTTATGGTATAGGCTATCTGACTTGGGAATCCTATGTGACATCGAACTATCCCCCAATCGTCATGGGGATGTTACTGATTGGTTTAATGGGTGCTTTTAGCACCTATGCGGTTGATAAACTGACTCGATTGCTAATGCCTTGGCGAGTGACGAAAAAGCAGAGTCCATAAATTCATTGAATAAGGCAAGAGGCAACAATCAACAATCAACAATCATTGCTGTACGTCCAGGAGATTTACCACAAATGGCAACACTGGCAGATATAAGTTCGGTGCGATCGCTTAAAGGATTTGTCGAGATTGAGAATTTATCTGTCTGTTTTAGGCGAAAGGGTCATACGGTACAAGTTTTAGATTCTATCAATCTTCAAATCCATCCTGGTGAATTTACTTGTTTATTGGGGCCGTCAGGCTGTGGAAAATCAACGATTCTGAATGCGATCGCTGGATTTATCAAACCAACTAGCGGCTGTATTTTTGTTGACAAAAAACAAGTCAGTACTCCCGGTGCTGATCGGGGTTTTGTTTTCCAGCAGTATTCTTTGTTGCCTTGGAAAACAACATTTCAAAATATCGAGTTTGGGCTGAAAATTCAGGGAGTGCCAAAATCAAAACGACAGGAGTTGGTGAATGATTTCTTGAATCAAGTGGGTCTGTATAAGCACCGTCATTCCTACCCTTATCAGCTTTCAGGAGGAATGCAGCAACGTGCAAGTATTGTCAGAGCATTAGTAAACTCTCCTTCTGTACTACTGATGGATGAACCGTTTGCAGCTTTGGATGCCCAAACACGTCAGATGATGCGAGAGCTATTGTTAACGATTTGGAATAATTTCCAAACAACGGTGATTTTTGTGACTCATGATATTGAGGAAGCTGTTTTTCTGAGTGACAAAATCTTTGTCATGGGCTTTAATCCCGGTAATATCAAAGCGAAGATTGATGTGTCTCTAGAGCGTCCTCGCCATACCGATAGTCTATTGTCCCCTGAATTTGTCAAACTGAATCGGCAAATTTTTGAGTTAATTCGGGAAGAAACGCTCAAAAGCATGGAGTTAGATTAATCACAAAAAAAACAGTATTTTCTACAGGGTGATTGCAAGGACTAGAGAGGAATTTGGCAGTGGATATTCAAATCAACACACAACGGATACAGACGGATGTTCTGGTGATTGGCGGGGGTACGGCTGGAACAATGGCGGCGATCAAGGCGAAGCAAGCGAATCCTGATGGTGATGTGCTGATTTTAGAGAAAGCAAACATTCGTCGCAGTGGTGCGATCGCAATGGGTATGGATGGTGTCAACACAGCCGTGATTCCCGGTAATTCCACCCCAGAGCAGTATGTGCGCGAAGTGACCATTGCTAATGATGGTATCCTAAACCAAAAAGCAGTCTATCAAACTGGTAAGCTGGGCTTTGAGGTCATCCAAGAACTGGAAAGCTGGGGAGTTAAGTTTCAAAAAGATCCTCAAGGAAATTACGACTTAAAACAAGTGCATCGGGTGGGAAAATATGTATTACCGATGCCAGAAGGCAAAGATCTCAAAACGATTTTGACCCGTCAGGTGAAACGACATAAAGCCAGAGTCACCAATCGCGTCATGGCAACTCGCGTCCTGGTGCAGAATGGGCGGGCGATCGGGGCTGTTGGGTTTGATGTGCGATCGGGGGATTTTGTCGTCATTCAAGCAAAGGCAGTAATTCTGTGTACCGGAGCCTGTGGGCGTTTGGGGCTACCTTTATCTGGCTACCTCTACGGTACTTATGAAAATCCCACGAATGCAGGGGATGGCTACTCGATGGCATATCACGCTGGAGCAGAGCTAACAAATATCGAGTGCTTTCAAATTAATCCATTAATTAAAGACTATAACGGGCCCGCCTGTGCTTATGTCGCTGGCCCCTTTGGTGCTTACACCGCCAATGCTGAAGGTTATCGCTTCATCCGATGTGATTATTGGAGCGGTCAAATGATGCTGGAGGTTTGGAAGGAGCTTCATTCTGGTAAAGGGCCGATCCAACTGAAAATGACCCACCTTGATGAAGATACGATCACTGAGATTGAATCCATTCTTTGGTCAAACGAGCGCCCTAGTCGGGGGCGGTTCCATGAAGGACGGGGAGAAAATTACCGTACTCATGGCGTAGAGATGCACATTTCTGAGATTGGTTTGTGTAGTGGTCACAGTGCATCTGGCGTTTGGGTGAATGAGAAAGCCGAAACGACTGTACCAGGATTGTATGCAGCAGGCGATATGGCAAGTGTTCCCCATAATTATATGATTGGGGCATTCGTTTTTGGACGACTAGCGGGTATACATGCCGTAGATTACATTCAAAACTTGGAGCATATCGAACCTGACTTAGACTTTTTGGCAGCAGAGAAAGCACGGATTTATGCTCCCCTCACTCGTCAAAATGGTATTCCACATACGCAAGTAGAGTATAAATTACGCAGACTGATCAACGATTATTTACAGCCACCTAAAGTTGGTCACAAGATGGAAATTGGGTTAAATTACTTTACCCGCTACAGCGAGACTTTGGACATGATGGGCGCTCGTGATCCCCATGAACTGATGCGGTGTATGGAAGTTCACTTTATTCGAGATTGTGCAGAGATGGCTGCCCGATCATCGCTGTATCGGCGGGAAAGTCGTTGGGGATTATACCACTATCGGTTAGATTATCCAGAGAAAAATAATGAGGAATGGTTCTGTCACGTTAACTTGAAAAAGCATGAGTCAGGAGAAATGATTCTCTTTAAGCGTCAGGTCGAGCCATACGTGGTAGAAGTGGATCTAGAGAAAGAAGTTTACGATGTTGCAGTTCGATAAGAATCATACCAAATTAGATTTTCGTTTCGTAGAGATGTAGCATTGCTACGTCTCTACAGATAAAAAAAATAATAGCAATGACAATTGAAATTAGGAGGTATCAAATTTATGGCTTTAGCAATCCAAAGAGTAGATGTTCCTGTCATTGTTGATGAGTCGAAGTGTCTAGAGAAATGTACGGTCTGCATTGATGTTTGTCCGTTAGACGTGCTGGTGAAGAATCCGGAAACAGGCAAGGCATATATGAAGTACGATGAATGCTGGTTTTGCCTACCCTGTGAGAAAGAATGCCCTACAAACGCAATCACGGTGCAAATTCCATTTTTGTTACGGTAGTAGAGTGTCAATTTTGATTTGAGGGATGATGACTTTAGTTCGTAGTAAGGACTTTAGTCCTAGATCATTAAGAGCGCTAAAGCGCTCACTACGAACCAATCAAAACAAAGTTGACAGTGTAGTAAGGTAAGGAATATGACTGCTGAGATGGATTCTGAACTGAACCAATGGTTAGAAATGCTGCGATCGCCTGAGTTAAGCGATCGCTTAGTTGCGGTGAAAACCCTGCAACATTTGGGTGATGAGGCAGCACTACAGCCATTGATGACGGCACTACAAGATGAGAGTTTGGCAGTGCAAAAGTTAGCAGTGATGGCGCTTTGGGAGTTAGCAAATCCTCATGCTGTTCCAGCTTTATTGAGGTGCTTAGAATCACCTGATGCAGAAATTCGTCAAGAAGCACTGTCAGCCTTGGGGGAGCTTGTTACACCGGATCATCTGCTGCTGCTTTTAGATATTCTCCAACAGGAGAATTTAAATGTACAGATCAGTGTGCTGACTCTGTTAAGGAAAATTCATGATGTTCAGTCTCTACCTTATGTGTTGCCTTTTTTTGAGGCGGAACAGCCAAGTTTACGAGAAGCAGCTGTGACCACGCTCCGGTATCTCAACCAAGTGGAGCGGTGTCAGCCAGCCCTGGCGCTGATGGCAGATGCAGATGTGACGGTGCGCCGTGCTACTGCTCTGACTCTAGGACATCTGGCAGATCAACAGGTGGTTAGTTTGCTGTGTCAAGCGTTGACATCGGATGCCGATTGGCAGGTGCGCCGTAATGCAGCCAAATCCTTGGCACTCCATGCATCGCCGGAAGCATTGCCAGCGATCGCAACTGCCCTAGAGGATGAACATTGGCAAGTCCGCAAATTTTCAATTCAGGTATTACATAAAACACCAGATCAGCGGTTTTTACCTGAATTAGTGAAAGCGTTGACTGATGAGTTTTCGGATGTCCGTCGAGATACGGCGATCGCCCTTGGTATTCTCAAGAACCCCACTGCGCTCAACGCCCTCCAGCAAGCATTAGACGACCCAGATCGAGACGTTTGTATTTACGCACAACGAGCCATTCAAGCCATTCAGGAATCCCAAGGGGAATCAGCCTATGTCTAGCGACGATTCTCCTTTTGAGCAAGCTAGCCCTCCACAGGAAAATACCTCTTCCCCAATCCCCGACCCCCGTACTCTACGAGAAGCCGCTTACGCGTCTACATGTAGCGTCTCCTCTGGAGAATCCCCGATCCCCGATCCCTTTTTTCAAGACAGTATAGAGGATTCAGCAGTTTTTTCTGAGCCGCAGATGGGCGATCGCCCATCTGCGGTTATTGACTGTCTCAAGCAAATCATCGAACCAATTCTCAAAAACAATATTGTCAGTTTGGGGATGGTTCGTAATCTGCGGGTTGTAGATAACTATGTTTACCTGCGGCTTTACGTTGGGCAGCATCAACACCAGTTAGAAGACCAAATTCAGTCGGCTTTGTCAACTTTATCTTGGTGTAAAAAGGCATACATTCAAATTTGTACAATTCCTGGAGTCAAAACAACTCTAGCAATTTCTAGCGGCAAGGGTGGCGTTGGTAAATCGACTGTCTCAGTCAATCTGGCAGTTGCCTTAAGTTTACAAGGAGCAAAGGTAGGGTTATTAGATGCTGATGTCTATGGCCCGAATGTGCCTCAGATGATGGGGTTGGGGCAAACAGATGTGAACATATTAGACACCCCAAACGGTCAACGTTTTGTGCCTCTCGAAGCTCACGGGATCAAAGTAATGTCAGTTGGGTTACTAGCAGAACCCGATCATCCCTTAGCTTGGCGTGGTCCTGTGTTGCATAAAATTGTCACACAGTTCATTCATGAAGTTGCCTGGGGTGATCTCGACTACCTACTGATTGATCTGCCACCAGGTACAGGCGATGCCCAAATCACGATCGTGCAGGAAAGTCCTATCTGTGGGGTGATTTTAGTTGCAACGCCACAACAGGTCGCAATCTCAGATGTTCGGCGTAGTATTTATATGTTTCGTCAGGTGGGTGTTCCAGTTTTAGGAATTATTGAAAATATGAGCTATCTCATTTGCGAACACTGTGGAGAACCGACTCCTATTTTTGGTAGTGGTGGTGGTCAACAGCTAGCAACAGAACTTAATGTCCCGTTACTTGGACAGGTACCCATCGATGCACGCATTTGTACCGGAGGTGACATCGGACAACCACTGACTTTAACAGATCCCACTTCTACAGTAGGTCAGGTATTTATGCAAATAGCAGCTTCTTTAGATGTAACATTTGACTGTACTAGTACAAAAAGGCAAAAGTAAAAAATCAAAAGTCAAAAGAAAGAACACTTATGCTGTAAGCTTTAGTCTTGAATTTTTAAGCACGCGCATTGCTTACTACAAACCCTCAATCACTTGAGAGACTACTACTGCCTTAACAGGATGAATTAGATAAAGATATATAAAGATATATAAAGACTAGCTAAAGACTAGCTAAAGATTTAGTTAAGTATGAAAACTTCCTATCATCAAAATACACTTAACGCACGATCATAGGAGATTATCAGTCTTCCACACAATAGAAACATTGCTCACCAGTGCTGGGTATCAGTGTTATTGGTGTGGATTATCCCCTGCGGGCAATCGGGGTGCTACCAATCATAAAAGCCAGATTTAGTTTCTCTGGACTTGATCATACCTAAAAGTATATGGTTATGAGCTTTGTGAGCAGTTATGCGAAGTTGCGTATTTTCACGATATTCTGAATCTTCATTGTGACAGCCGATACTGGCTCCGCACACCGTCGCAGCTCTAATTCTGTTTGAGCTTCGGATTTTCCCAGTCAGCCGCTATATGCTGATGCTGTACTCAATACAATCCAAAAATATTTAGGGTGCATACGATTTCTCTGGTGACTACTAACTAAATCAACCTCATTTATTCTGTGTGAAGCTATGGGAACTGTGTTAATTGTTGAGGATTCATTAACGGATATGCAAATCTTGATCGGCTGTCTTCAGAAAGGAGGCATCAATGTCTTAATTGCTCAAACTGGAGAAGAAGCCATTGCCACTATTAGCCGACAGAAGCCGGATGTCGTCCTTTTGGATGTTGTTCTACCTGGCTGTAGTGGATTTGAGGTTTGTCGTGAACTCAAGGGAAACGTCGATACAAATAATATTCCGATTGTTTTATGCTCCACCAAAGGAGGCGAAATGGATAAATTTTGGGGTATGAAGCAGGGAGCATCTGCTTACTTGACGAAACCAATCGACCACGAAGAACTGGTACACACAATAAAACAGTTCATCAAAAGTCGTAATACCTGAAGCAACTCCCATGACTAACTTTTCATTCCTGCCAAATTTAAGCCCATCCCCTGAGAATAAGCAAGACTCTGTACTGGTATCAGTGTCAGCCCACAGTGAACAATTTCTGCGGCTACATCTTGTACAAGACATGACGGCTCTGTTACCCATCCAACAGGTGGCTGAGGTGCTGACAATTCCGATTGGCACAATTGTACCAATCCCTCACATGCCGTCTTGGGTGATGGGAGTTTATAACTGGCGGGGTGAAGTTCTTTGGATGATCGATCTTGGCCACCTGTGCGGGCTTGCTCCCTGGTACGAACAAATAACTAGTCCTTCGGTGTATGAAGCGATCGTGTTGGAAGTGGCTGATGAACAATCCACAAAAACTCAGCCGAAAAGTCAGACCCTGGGGCTAGTCGTTGATCGAGTCGAAGATATTGAATGGTGTGACTGGCAAGCCATTCAATGCCCTCCAAACTTCACGCTCAATCCGAAGTTAACACAAATTTTGCGCGGATATTGGTGGAAATCTAATGATGTGATGTTAGCAGTTTTAGATGGTTCTGCAATTCTGCGAGCCATGCCCCGGTAGTAAATGTACTCAGACAGGATTAATTACACACATTGTTTTCTTGTTCCCTATTTCCCATTCCGTGTTCCCTGTCTTGGCTAAGAAATTTAATTTTGTCCAACTACTTAACAATGTGTAATTATGGTTCAACAGCCATTCAAATCCGATCGCAGTGAACATAAAACTTCTAAGCCCGCAGATCACCAAAGCACTGATTTAATCTATATAAATTCCGGTGATGCTCTACCGCTACAATCACGCAAAACTTCCAAACAGCCCTTATTGAACCAAATCGAGCCAATCGCCGACAACTTACAAACTTCTGCGGGAGACAAACTGATTCGCTGGTGGCAAGGCGTGAATGTGAGGGCAAAAGTCACCTCTTTGGCAGTGATGATGAGTACGATTCCAGTCTTAGTGATTGGGAGAACTGCTTATTATTTTGCCAATCAGTCGATTACTCAGCAAGTAGAAGCTTTTGGCAAAGCGAAGGTAGTTGATTTGCAACAGAAAGCGAACCTGTTTATGCGTCAACGTTTTAATGACATCCAAGCGATGGCAAGCCTAGATGTTTTTACCGATCCCCAGTTGCGATCCCAAGCGACAGTCGAAGATCAGGTAGCAGCTCTTACCCGCCTCATGAATAGCTATGGTATTTATGATAGTATTGCAATTTTTGATTTACAGGGAAATGTAGTTGCTCAAACAGCAGGGTCTGAGCTTGGGAACCAGCTCAATCAAGATTATATTCAAGCAGCCTTAAAAAATAATGGAGCAACCATCAGCCAGCCCAGGCTTTCGGAAAGCTCAAAGGTTTATGCTCTTTATGCAGCTTCTATTATTAAAGATAAAACCACAGATCGACCCATTGGTTTCATCCGGGCGCGTGTGCCGATGGAATTTTTGGATGAGGTACTCCGAAATTATGCAACTCAAGGGACACAGTATTACTTGATCAATACTGCTAACGAGATTTTTCTTGGTCCTGAAGGTTCTACTGAAGGCACAAAAGTGGTAACACTTGACTCTGCAAATACAGCTAAAGCAGAACGCCAGGAGAAATATAAGAAAATTATTGCTGACGAAGTTTATCCTTTATTTGAGCGCATCAAGGCAGCCAATCGAGTCAGCACTATTATCTCCTACAATTCAATCACCAAGACTGAACACCTACTCACCTATAGTCCTCCTGTTAAACTGCGAGGGTTGCCAAATCTCAATTGGCAAGCGATTGTTTCTATCGATACAGACACTGCTTTTGCTACCCAACGACAATTACTGTTCACGCTGTCGATTGGAACTGCAATCACCGCTTTATTGGTAGCTGCGATCGCAGCGATGATTGCTAACCGAGCAACTCGCCCAATTCTAGCAGCAGCAACGGCAGTCGAAAAAATTGGTCAAGGAGCGTTGGGAACTCGCCTACGCTTTCAGGGAACAGATGAAATTGCTTCACTGGCAAGCAACATCAACCAGATGGCACAACAGTTACAGGAGTCTTCAGGAGCACAAGCGTTTGAGACAGCACAGGAGCGCTTGCTGATGGCAGCCAAAGGATCTGGGGCATTACGGACACCGGATCTGCAAAATATTTTTGATCAGACCCTTGAGGGAACCCGAAATCTTCTGCAATTGGATCGGCTTGTGATTTATCGCTTCGATGCTGGCTCCAGTGGAGGCATTATCTCAGAATCAGTGGCAGCAAACTGGTCAAGTGCCTTTGAACTTAACGTCAATGATTCCTGCATTCCTCAACTAGTCCGTGATGCTTACCATCAAGGCCGAGTTCTGGTTGCAGATGATATCTCCCAGGCAGAGTTTCATCCCGAACACCTCAAGTTGCTAGAGCAGTTACAAGTTAAAGCAAGTTTGATCATCCCTATTCTCGGTGGTGGTGAGATTTTCGGCTTGTTGATTGCTCATAGCTGCTCAGGTTTGCGTAATTGGCAGCAGTCTGAGATCAATTTCCTCAAGCGCTTGGGCAATGAGCTTGGGCTTTCGATCTACCGAGTCGAACTACTAGAGCGAACGGTTCACCTAGCAGAAGAACAGCGTCAACTCAAAGAAAGGCTGCAAAAACGGGCATTAGAACTGCTGAAGGAAGTAGATCCCATCAGTCAAGGGAATTTGATGATCCGGGCCAAGGTCACAGATGATGAAATTGGCACGATCGCGGATGTCTACAATGCGACTGTGGCTAGCTTACGGAAAATAGTGCTGCAAGTGCAGGAAGCCACCAATCAAGTAGTTGTCACAACGGACACGAGTGATACTTCAGTACAATCTTTATCAGCAGAGGCATTACGGCAAGCAGAGGAAGTAACTGCTGCCTTAAAACTCGTGACAACAATGGCGAACGCTGCCCGAGAAGTTGCTGCCAATGCTGCACAGGCAGAAGAAGCTGTGAAACTCGCAGATTTGACTGTGGCGGAAGGAGATGCTGTCATGAACCAAACGGTGGATGGAATGCAGACAATCCGGGTAACAGTTGCGGAGGCCGCTAAGAAGGTGAAATATTTGGGAGAGTCCTCACAAAGGATTTCTAAAGCCGTTGAACTGATTAGTGCCTTTGCTGCTCGAACCAATATTCTGGCTATCAATGCTTCCGTAGAGGCTTCTCGGGCAGGATCAGAAGGAAGAGGTTTTTCCATGATTGCTGATGAGGTACGGACATTGGCACGACAATCCGCAGAAGCAACAGAAGAAATTAGACAGTTGGTTCTCAGTATTCAAGCAGAAACAAGAGAAGTGATTACAGCTATGGAATCGGGGACAGAGCAGGTTGTGACGGGAACCAAGCTGATAGACGACACTCGCCAAAGCTTGAATAAAATTACAGCAGTCAGTTCTGAAATTAGCCAACGGGTTACTACGATCTCTCAAGCAACAATTTCTCAATCCCAAACATCCGAGGTCGTCACCCGAACTATGCAGGATGTTGCCTTAATCGCCAATCAGACTTCAGCAGAAGCCAATCAAGTCTTATCGTCCTTTGAGCAATTGCGCCAAGTGGCGCAATTGTTGCAGGAGAGTGTCGGGCAATTTAAAGTTCAGTAGTCAAGAGTCAAGAGTTGGTCATTAGTTTTTCTCCGCGTCCCCGCGTCCCTGCATCCCCGTGTCTCCGCCTGCTTTCTTGTCCCCCTTGTCCCCTCCTTCCCCAATCCCTGCTCCCCGAACTATGGTAATCCCCCCTGATATCCGTGACCAAGCCTACCAATTCTTCGTTGAAGAGGCACCTGAGTTACTGCAAGTACTTGAAGTTGGATTATTGTCGCTCAACCAAAAGCGGAGTATTGCCAAAGTCCATGACTTAATGCGTACTGCTCACACCCTCAAAGGAGGAGCCGCTAGCGTTGGGTTAACCGCGATCGCAACGCTGGCGCACCGTCTGGAAAACATTCTTAAAGCTTTCTATGACGAAACATTAGAAATTGATACAGAGCTAGAAACTTATCTATTACAAGCTTACGACTGTCTCCGTATACCCTTAATGGAGCAAATGACAACAGGGTATTTTGAATCAGAGGCAGCTTTGGCGATCGCCGAGCCGATTTTTAGCCAACTTGAGGCACGCTGTGGAGATGCACTATTCCACACGGATCGATATATTCCGAGTTCACCTGATTTAGGTGTCAATCTGGTGACTGACATTTTTACTGTGGATGTTGCTCAAGGGTTGGAGCGGTTGGCAATGGTTATTGCTGCTCCTCATCAGTATCAAGTCGCAGGAGAGTTACGGGCGCAAGCAGAAGTTTTTGCCGGATTTGCCGAACTCTTGAACCAGCCAGAATTTGGGTCAATTGCCAAAATGGCTCTCCAGGCTCTAGAGGCTTACCCGCACCGTGCCCTGGAAATTACACAATTGGCATTGATTGATTTTGAGCGATATCGAACTGCGCTGCTCTCAGGCGATCGCGTTCAACAAACAGGTGCTTCGGCTACCTTAATGGCCTTGGCAAACGCCACAACAACCACTCCGTCAATTTCCGAACAATTGACTGTGGTGGAGCCAATTTCGGAAAATAAGGCAGCGATCACCGACATTACAAACACTATACCTCAGTTCGAGGATGCTAACCCAACCGCTAGTTTAGAAAGTTCAGTTTCTGCAAGTAACGATTTATTACACCTTCAAACTGAAGATCCTGAACCTAAAACGGCAGTCGAAATTTCAAGTGTCCCTCAAGTAGAAGAAAATGGAGATGAGTCAGACAGTACGGAAGTTGTGGCATCCCCAAAGCAGGATTCCCAGAACCCTGAGCAGCGATCGCACCTCATTCCTCAACATCAGCTAAATCTCTCCCCAAAAGCTATTCCATCTGAGCTTGGTAGTGCCCTGCAAGTCAGGAAATCGACCGAGCCATACCAGACAATTCCCCCATTCTACGTTCATCAGGTTGAATTGCCAACCAGTCCAAGTTTGACCGTTCGGGTAGACTCAGAGCACCTAGAAAGCATGAACAACCTTGTGGGTGAACTGGTTATTAGTCGTGAAGGGCTTTTCCTCCAAAATGAGCAGCTTCAAGGAGGATTGCGAAACCTGCGGCAGCGCTTTGCTCGGTTACAGAGGCAAATGAACCAGTTGCGGCAACTGTGTGATCAAACGCTGATGATGCCAGAACGCGATCGCCCTCGTGAAGCTGTTCTCCAACACAGCCACCTCTTGGAGATCAACGAAACTCAACGCGCTGCTGCGAGTAGAGATCGTATTACTACCCCTGATTTTGATTCCCTAGAGATAGATAAATATGGAGCTTTGCACTCCCATGTCCAGGAGATTGTTGAGGAGATGGTGCAGCTAGAAGAAATTACTGATGACATGAACCTGTTTGCCAAGCAGTCGGAACACACCCTCGCTCAACAGCGACACATGCTGACAAACTTACGGGATGACCTGCTGCGGGCGCGGATGTTACCCTTGAGCGAAATTTTGAATCGTTTTCCTCGTGTATTGCGGGATCTGTCCACAACCTATCACAAGCCTGTCACCTTAAAGTTTACTGGTGCTGATGTATTGGTGGAAAAAGCGATCCAAGAAAAACTTTACGACCCATTATTGCATTTACTTCGCAATGCTTTTGATCACGGTATTGAACCATCAGAGTTCAGACGACACCACTCTAAACCAGAACAAGGGCAGATTGAAATTTGTGCTTATCATAAAGGCAATCAAACAATTATTGAAGTAAAGGATGATGGTCAAGGGTTGAATTTAGAACGGATTCGCACTCGAGCGTTAGAATTAGGCTACTTATCAATTCAAGAAGTGGCGATCGCTCCTCCAACGCAGCTCTACGAGCTGATTTTTGAGCCAGGATTCTCAACAGTTTCTCAGGTTAATCAGCTTTCAGGACGAGGTATTGGTTTGGATGTGGTGCGATCGCAATTACAATCAATCAAAGGAACAATCACCGTCAAGTCTGTTCCTGGTCTCGGAACAACCTTTACGTTATATTTGCCGCTAACTTTAATCATGGCCAGATTAATGATTTGTAGCAGCGGCTCGACCACCATTGCCTTACGTACTGACAGCGTGGTTGAAATATTAGCACCTCAAACCGTCCAAATCAGACAATCTGGAACACAGCGTTTCCTATTTTGGGAAGAAAAAATTATTCCACTTTATCAACTGGCTGACCTTTTAGATTATGGCTGTCCGCTACCAGAAACCTCTCCTAGTCGGGTATGGGCTTCTATCTCTGCACCAGAATCTTGGGAATTGCCAGTATTGCTCCTCACCCATGATCGGCAGCTGGTGGCTTTGCAGGTTAATCAACTGCTGACCGAGCAAGAGTTAGTGATTAAACCCTTTGGAGGTGCGATCGCACCTCCTAGCTATACTTACGGCTGCACCATTTTGGGAGATGGTAGTCTGATTCCTGTGATTGATGCTGATAGCCTCTTGGGCTTTGTGCAAACGCATAATAGGGATGCAGGTAGCGATAGATCTGGTTCGCGATTTGCCTCTCAAACTGAAAGTATCTCAGTTCGTCCGTTTTTGAGTCCCAGCAAACCCGTTCTAGCACCGATGGTTCTGGTTGTTGATGATGCAGTTACTCTCCGCCGCAGCTTGGCTCTTTCCCTAAAAAGATCTGGTTTTCGAGTTCTACAAGCACAAAATGGACAAGAAGCGATTGAGAAATTACGGCAAAATTCTTCAGTGCAACTCGTGATTTGTGATATTGAAATGCCTCGAATGAATGGCTTTGAGTTTCTCAATTACCGCCGTCAAAATCCTCAATTTTTGCAAATTCCAGTTGTCATACTCACATCTCGTAGCAATGAGAAACATTACCAATTAGCAATGCAATTGGGTGCAACTGCTTACTTCACCAAACCCTATCTGGAACAAGAGTTTGTAATGGCAATAAATAATATTCTTGCGGATGCTGCTCACAAAAGTAGAAGTTAGTTGGTTGAGACGACGGTCGGGTAACAAAAGACGACAAGTTTGAATAACCGTCAACCTTCTTGGCAGTATCTTGAAACCGCTCCATAGAATTTTCTATCCGTTGACTCATACTCACATCAACATCTTTAAATCCATTGGACTGGGCTATTTCAAACCAATTCTTTTTCCTTTACCCAGATTTATGAGCGATCGCGCTTTTAGGGATCTCCAAGTAATAAAATGCCCAGCCGTATTAAATATATTTTGGCCAAGCCCAAGTATTTAGGCGCTTTCGCCTGAAGGGCGAAAGCGACGGCTGGGCATTTTATTATTTGGAAAGGCCTTAATTCCACTCCTTAACTCTCGAATGCCTTTACGGATAGTATTTCTATCCCATCCCAATTGTTCTTGAGCCAGTAGTTGTCCACCGTAACCTAACTCCATCACAATTTGTGCTTGAAAGCGCCGCCTTGCTGCACCTTTGAGTTGGCTTGTTGTTTCCTGGAACAATTTTTTTACTGAATCAGTTAATTCTATCGACACTCTTCTACACCCAAAATTTTCCTTCCCAATTGAATTTACTACAAAAAGGTGAAGGTGAAGGAGAAGCAGCCCTTGGCTGCTTCTCCTTCACCTAATTACAATGATTATCATTCTTATAATTGGTGATTTTATTCTTTGGAAGTCCCTTATCTCCGAGCCTAAATTTCAATTGATGATGTATCAAAAAAATGTCTCACATCAGGTCATGTAAATTGATTTTTTACTGCTTGTGAGAAATCCGGGTTAATAACTATTAATTACAGCGTAGTTTCTCAGGATTTATTTGAAACTGTATACTAGTCATCTTCCGCTTTCCAGGTAGCTCTTGGGCATCTAAAATATAGCCTTCAGCTTGCAGTTCCTCTATAGTCCGCCACAGAATTTGGTTGTTCCTAGACAAGTTACTGCCCAACAGGTCTAGATTTTTGAACAGATATTGCTTAGAAATCACTAAATATTGTCCATCAATTAGCTTATCCCATTTCATTCGGCTAGCAAGATAAACTAGCAGTTTCATCTTGTAGTCATGCTTGGCATTACTCCCCAGCTTCTGCTTAGTGTCTATGCTGTTGGAGAATAGTATGTAATCTCCCGTTCGCTCCGATCCCTCAAAAAATTCCAGCGCCACCGTATAAGCATCTGCCAGTTCATAAGTATAATCGGCAGCCTTGGCTAAATCGAAATCTCGTGGCACATTGTCGATTTCGTAATCTCGGATGCGGAGGATACTTTTGACGATGACCTTCGCTCCCATTGTGTTGCCTTTTTTCAAAGACTTGGCAAACACTAGCTCAGTTCTATGGAGAGCAACCAAGTCTTGGTTAAGCTGCGATCGCGATCTGGCTGTGAAACTACCATCCTTTGCACGGGTATAGCCCAAGCTTTCCAACAAATCATTGGAACGAAAACAAACAAGACTTCCGTTGTCCTGCTTTCGCGCTTCCTTGTACAAAAACAGCACAATCGCAACCTGGCGTGGATTTAAAAAGGTTAGCAATGCTTTAAATAAGCGCTGAATTCGGCGATCCTGAATCTTCTCCAGTCCTTTGCTAATTCCTTCTTCTGTACAAACTTTCAGATTTAAGTTGGCATACTGGGCTTTCAGATCCTCCCACTCCTGAGCAGAAAGTTCCTCTAATTGAATACGACGAGTCAATGCGACTTCGCTCTCGTCTTTAGAGTCAGCGTTAACTCGCATCTCTAAATAATAACCATCTGCATCAGCATGGAGAATGGGCTGTTGTACATCAGGGTTTCTAATTGATGCTCCTGCTCTAGGCAATACCATCAGCAGTTCTCCATCCACGGGAAAACCAGTATCTTCCTTACTCACACTTATTACCTAACTTACAATACCTTCGCCAAAATAAAGAGGTGGCAGCAGGATTTTTTTTAAAGGCTCCTCCCTTACAGCTAATTTCTAAGATGCGCTATGACTCTGCTCTGTACATCCCCTATGAAAATCCAGACCCTAGTCGCAAGTGCCGTCGTAAATACGGTGATAAGATTGACTATTTATTTATACCAGATAAATTTCTCAAAAAGACTGAAACTGTTGATAATATTCGTACAGATTTTTACCAAGCTCAACTTCTCCATAAAGAATTTTCTCAAGCGTTAAATGTTGTAATTATAGTGCGGACAAATATTGCAACATCACATCGAACTCATGCTGTCTTATTTTCAACTGACTTGAATTTAAGTTACGTGCATGTAGTGGTTAGGCAACATTAAAGTTATGGGTAGAGGCAAGGAAACCCCGTTATTGCCGAATTGAGGCGACGTAAGACCAATAAGCTACAAAGTAGAAAGGCTGTTATCAGTGATAACCAGAAGCTCACACCGTACCTGTACGGCTGTCGGTGTTGGGTAGTTCACTTAACAAATCTTTATGAAGACCTGTGACTCCGGCGTATGATTTTTACGCTTTTACCTGTGACTCCGGCGTATAGTTTTACCTGTGACTCCGGCGTATAGATGTCTCGTTTACCTGTGACTCCGGCGTATAGTTTTACCTGTGACTCCGGCGTATAGTTTTTTGACTCAATTTTTTGAAAGGCTGACGCTGTAAACTATCCAAAAATTGACCTGTGACTCCGGCGTATAATTTTACCTGTGACTCCGGCGTATAGATGTCTCGTTTACCTGTGACTCCGGCGTATAGTTTTACCTGTGATTCCGGCGTATAAGCCACCTGTGACTCCGGCGTATAAGCGATTTTGCCCCCTTGATATCAAAATCTTTCAATGCTAAGTTTCAAATTTGACAGCCTGCTTGTCATGCCTGTTGTCATTTAAAAAGCCGAGGAGAACAGCAAAGGTTCTCTCCCGACTTACCTAAATACTAGGACTTTGTTAAAGTCAACGCAGCGCTAACTGCGTGGAACAAAAGCCCAGATATAAACATATCTAGACTTTAACAAACTTCCCGCTTTATGGTAAGCACACAGAACTGTACTTTTGCTGCTACCCCGGCTCCGTAAACTAAAAATTCACGGAGTTCGTATTCAATGGAAGTAAGCTCTAAAAAAATTGCATTATTTGATTTTATCAAGCTAAATACTGGCATTAAACACATCTATTGCGCTATTTACTCTATATATCGTAATCAGACATTAGTTATCTTCTCCAAGTTCATGATTACTTTGAACGAGGAGGGCGCTCAGTGATGATTACACAGCTTTCAGCATTTGAAATTGATACCTCACAAGCGATTAAACAGCTAGAGCTTTTGGGATACCAACGGGGTGATGCTATTTATGTCCGGGCTTTCTTACCCAAAGAAGACCCCCGTTATGCTCCTAACACAGGACGTAAAGCTGATAAACTCAACTTCAAACAAATTTTGCAGTGGCAGCAGCAAGGTTACGGCATATATTTTGTGATTAATGGTGGGGGTCACAAAAATGAAGACGTTCAACTGTGCCGTGCGGTCTTCATTGAGCATGACGACGTGGAAATAGAATTACAGCGGAATTTGTGGCAAACACTTTCGCTACCAGAACCAACCTTTCAAATCCAGACTCGCAAATCCGTGCATTCTTACTGGGTGTTTGAAAAACCCATCCCAGTTGAAGAGTGGAAGCAGTTGCAAAATGACCTACTAACCTACACTGGTGGTGACCCAGCCATCAAAAATCCCAGTCGGGTGATGCGATTAGCTGGTGCATGGCACATCAAGCCAGGGGAAAAACCGCAAAGGTGCGATATCATCTCCCAGTCTGGTATTAGGTACACCTATGAGAAATTACGTTCCTCTGTGCCGTTGTCACAGAATCCTGAATTAGTCCAACGGGAGCGTAAAGCAGTGCAATCAGCAGCCCGAGCGTTTGCACACGAGCAGCAGTACACTCGCTATGAAGATATCCCTGTGCCAGTGCCAGTTGCGATACCGCTTGAAGTCTGTCTTTCCAAAGAGTCTCGTACTCTGCTCAACTTTGGGATAAACGAGGGGGGTCGCAATACCAACGGAGCCAAACTAGCACGAGACTTAATTGGCACTGCTAATTATCTTACTAACATCGGTCAGCAGTTTGACGGCGACCCACAACTACTGTTGCAGGACTACGCTAGTCGTTGTAACCCACCGCTACCAGCCAAAGAAGTAGATGTCATCTGGAAATCAGCCGAAAAAGACCGCCCTAGACCCAGCTGTACTCCAGAAGGTGTGGAAACCTGTATTAGGGCTTGGTACTGGAACACTTGTATTAAGCCGAATCAAAATTCATTGGCTAGTTCTGGTAGTCCTCCTATAAATCCTGGGTTTGGTAATGTTTCCAGTGTTGGGAAAAAGTTGCCTATTTCAGATGTCGCACTGCACAAACGCATTCTAGAAATTTTGAGTAGTTGTGATTCCGGGTCAGGGCAAGCAGGAGCATTGATGGAGTTGGCTGCTTTGGTGGGATATCCTTATCGGCAGATTGAGCAGCTAGCTAAGCTACTTACTTTTGAAGCAGATTTGCAAACTGACACTTTAGTTGCCACACAGAAGCTTTCGTCTCTACTAAAAACTCATCCCCACCAACTTTACCTTACCCGATTGCTTGAACCTCAGTTCGCCCAACTTTTGATTGATACCGCTAAGGCCATGCCCACAGCTCCTGAATTTTTATTTACGACACTCTTAGGAACTGCGGCATCTCGAATTGGGTCGGCAGCGCGAGTAATTGTCAAGCCGTCTGCAAAGTACGCTCAACCGATGGTGATGTGGACGAGCATTGTCGCTGACTCTGGCTCTATGAAAACTCCAGCTCAACGGTTAATTATTGACCCCTTGGTGGAATTAGAAGCTGAGGCTTTTGAGCGCTATCGGATGGAAGTGGCTAAATACAATAAGCTACAAACAGTGTGTAAAGGCAAAAAGCAGGACGACTCACAACAGGAGCCAGCAACAGCACCCACTCGCCAGCGCTATCTAACTAAGGACAGCACACTGGAAACATTGCAGCGAATTCATAGTGAAAATCCTCGGGGACTGCTGTACTACCGGGATGAACTAGCAGGGTTATTCAAAACCCGTAATCAATATCGCGGTGGTTTAGGGGCTGATGAAGAGCAGGAACTCGATCAATTCAATGGGTCTGCAATTATCTATGACCGCTCAGACAAATCTGTGTGCTTACCTAAGAGTGCTATCTCACGTACAGGCAGTATCCAGTGGGAAGTTTTAGCCACTATGATGGGTGACCACAACGACTGCAACGGCAGTTTTGCCCGATGGCTGTTTTGTGCTGCAAAGTCTCCCAAACGTTACCTGCGGTTAGTTGGAGAAAGTACTGCTCCCGATACTGGTATCTCTCAAGCACTACGCCAGCTTTACATAAAACTCGGCCATGTGCCAGAGCAAGATTATTTTTTAAGCACGGAAGCGGCTATGTTGTTTGAGGCGTGGCAGCATTCTCTCGTAGATGCCCAAGTTGCTGAGGAGTCCTATGGACTGAGAGTAGTCTACCCCAAGATTGAAGCTTATACAGCGCGGTTGGCACTGTGGTTACACATCGTCAATGCTGTCTTAAGGAGTGAAACTCCGAGCCAAGTCATCTGTGGTAACACGATGGAAAAGGCCATTGAGCTAGCAGCTTATTTTCTGTGGCAACATAAATCAATTCATGCTCAAAACTCTCCAGAATCTGGGCTGATGTCTTGGGGTCTGAAAATCCAGAAGGTGGCTGAACGTCTGGGAGGGGCTACAGCTTCCATGCTCAAGAGTAGCATCCGCGCTTTCCGCAAAAAACCGACTTTTGAAATCCGGCGACTGATGGAAATGATGGCAGCTGCGGGTTGGGGTCGCGTTGAAAATAAAGGGTCTAACTTAGTCTATGTGCCAAATGGTTTGCCACTAAACGAGATTGACAAAATTGACAGAAATTTGACACCAGTGTCAATCCTTCAAACCCAGAGCACTCCTGGATTTGACAATGAAATTGACTCATTTGACACAAATCTGTCAGCACCTCTTTCTTCAGAGAAAGTCACTAATTGCTACTCAAATCCCTCGTTACGATTGGAAGATGTAGAGTTACGTCAATTTGTCAATTCAAACGCTCAAATGCCTACTGCTACTAGCACTGATTTGATTGACACTAACTGTCAATTGGAGCGTCAATTGTCAACGGATGAATGGTCAAATATAGAATTTCTAGGCAATAGTCACGATGATGATTCGTCCCAGTTCCTTGGAGGAAATGATGTACCAACCCCTCTGCCATCAAATGGTAATGCTGCGGAATCATTATCTGGCCTCTTACAAGAATCTACTGAGACAGTAGGTGCCAAAGTCAGTGTTGACTTAAATTTCCCGAATGCTAATGCCCAGACAGAGCAAGATGTGAACTCAACAGTTACAGGTAGTAAATCAAACAACCACAAACTTCAGCCAGTCGAAATTTTGACGGCGGCTGGGGAGTGGATTAGTGGATATTTCATTGATGCTTGTGTCACTGTTGCCAATTTAGTAGGGCGATTTAGTTTGTTTGATGCAGACGGGACAATGCATGTCTTTGAAGGACAAATCCGAAGAGCATCATCAGGCTAGGTGCAAGCACAACTTTAACATCTACTTTTCTTCCATTCATCGCAGTATCTTGTGTTCAATTTTACTCAAAACTAAGGGAGTGAGACATACTGTAAAAACGGATAACAACTGTATCCTAAGCTGAGAATTTCCCGTACAAAAGTTTCAGCTGTTTTTTAAAGGTATTAATTATGACAGTTGGAAAACTTAAATTAAAACCTGGTCAAGAAGTTAATGTAAACAAAAGTGACAAACGGGTAAAAAGAAGTGATACTGAAATTTCAGTCACCACAACCTGTAATTCTTCTGAACAAGAGTTAGTAGAGCACGAACCCAAGCCAAGGGAAGAATTTGCAACAGAGTCTGAATTACCGACAGCTGATACTGTAGTTGTTGCGGTCGAAGTGCTGGAGGAGCTAACCGAGGAGGAAAAAGCTGACCGTCACAGATTAGAGTTAAAAATAGAACGGGCATTTTATGAAGCAGGTTGTGCCTTAAAGGCACTGCGAGAACGGCGGCTATACCGGAGTACTCATAGAAGTTTTGAGGAATACTGCCGCGATCGCTTTAATTATAGTCGCGACACTGCTTACCTGAAGATGGCGGCTGCTGTTGTCTATGACAATATCCAGAAATTTTTGCCGACCAATGGTCGGCAAACTCCTATGCCGACCAACGAACGTCAGTTACGTGATTTAGCTAAAGCGAATTTGGAACCAGAGGTTCAAGCGGCTGCATGGTTGCAGGGTGTAGAAGAGGCAGGCGGTAAAGTTCCAAGCGGACGCATTATTAAGGGAATTGTGGAACAGCTCAAGGAAAAGCCTCTGCTGCTTGCCAGTGATTTTTGCCAAATAGGTGACGTATTTACCTTAACTAGGTTAGAGGGTACTGAACGCAAATATAATGGCTGTTGGGCGATCGCAGTTGTCCTTAAAGAATTTAGTGTAGAAGTGGATGTTCATGACACTACTCTAAACGTGAAACCTGAAAACCTCAACAAAATTGATTCTCCGGAAGTACATCGCCAACTACCACAAATCAAAAAACGCATCAAGCGTTTGCGCGATTATGGAATACTAGATCGCTGTGCCTACACAGTGTTGGAGTCTCTGGGACGACAGACTTACTTGACCCCAGTCGAGGAAGGCTTGTTGGAATGGTTGGAGAAATATTATGAGGATAATAGCTGAAACATAAAAACTGGTCGATAACAAAGCATCAAAGAAGATGAGGTATGATTTCATGAAGTCAATTATGTCGTGAGTAGGCATTTTTATATCACATAGAGGCCCAAAGGCGCAGAGAATAACTTGAAATTGTAAACTGGAGAATGCGGTTCAAGATGCTAAGACTTCACTAAGGATGACAACAGGTAAACCCGGAACATTACGAAAGCCTTTATCGTTGGTAATAAATTGATTACAATTAACAGATAAGGCTGTGGCTGCATGAATAGCATCTGGTGTTTTGAGGTTAGTTGTAGCGCGAAGATTTGCGGCTTGTCGCAGTATTGATTGAGTTATAGAAATTAACTGCACTTGAGATGATAATAATAGTTCTTCATAGTCTGCTACTAAAGAATTATTGCCATTACGCAATGGAACAACTAAAACCTCCATTAATATTAATTCGCTGCTGACTATTTGAATTTCTCCT
This sequence comes from Pelatocladus sp., assembly GCF_059505505.1. Taxonomy (NCBI): domain Bacteria; kingdom Bacillati; phylum Cyanobacteriota; class Cyanophyceae; order Nostocales; family Hapalosiphonaceae; genus Pelatocladus; species Pelatocladus sp. The sequence goes on from NZ_JCACKS010000192.1 coordinate 129,775, forward strand.
GTGTAGAACTTAGACCATAGTGGTTGCAGGAGAGAATAATAATCAGGGTTGCCTTCAATAGTATAAATAACTACGGAAGTATCTATATAAATAGTGCCAGGAGATGGAAGTATCAGCTGTCCCATGATGAGCGTTCTTCTTGTAGTTGTCTATCTATATCCTCAGCAGTTCGAGAAGGGTGTCTCCTACGGCTTTCTTCTATAATGTCGAGTACTGAACGCTTTTTGGGTTCAAATTTTTCTGGCAAAATCACAAATACGTCAACTTTATCGCCTTCTTTCGCTTCAGGAATTTCAATTTCTATTTTGTTTCCTGGTAAAACTTTGGTTGTGATTCGTAAAGCTGATTGCATAATATTTTCAACCTTATATTGTGAATACATCTTCATAAATGTCTGACATTGTAAGATTTAACCCCACTGATTTTAATTGTAATTTATCTTCCTTAGTTAAGATTTCTAGCAACCAATTTCCTTGATAATCTTTACGATAAACTTCTACTTTGATTTCCTCTTGGGAAACTAATACATATTCTTCTAAGCTTTCTAAGGTTCGGTAATGAATGGCACTAAGAAAAGCTGAAAGGTATACGAGATAGACATTCCAGCTTTTAATAAATGAGTAGTGAGTGGATTGTAACGGTTTAACATTAGTTTACTTGAATATCTGACCCCATCTGTGACAGGTTAAGAGAATTGCACGGTTGTCAAGGGGAGTTGAGGAAAAGGTGATAGATTGAGCTTAGGGACAGGCTTTCGGAGTACTTTGACCACACCTAAATCCTGATTTTCTTTTGCAGCGAAGTACTTAACTGGGTCTGTGGCTTTGCCCAAGTCATAGGCGACGCTAAAATGGTACAAACCGCGCTCAAGCATCTCCAACGAAATGCGACCAAAAGGTAAGGATAGTTCATCAGCGATCGCCCTACAAAATTGGTTTTTTCTTGCTGTTGATAATTATCATTATCATTGTTTTTTGTCATTCTTTAGAGGTATTGACAAGATGCATAAAACTTTAACCCATCACAGATGATCTGACCCTCTCTAGCAAACTTTGCTGTTCTAGAAAAAAATAAGTTTGTTCTTAAAATAATGAAATTGGCTGGTTAAAATTTTTCAGTCACAGATAAACTGAAACTATCTTGTTAGTCACGAGGTTTACTACAGTCTTGGGTAAAAACCTCAGTTTCTCAAACTACTTGTCAAGCTAGGACTGGTCTTTAACTCGACTGTGTGAATCAAAGTTTAAGAGCCTAAAAAAATATAACCATGAGGTAAGTTCATGGATTTACAGTTGCGTGATAAGCGATCTCTTATCACTGGTAGTACCAGTGGTATCGGTGCAGCCATCGCGAAAGCTTTAGCACAAGAAGGTGCGATCGTTATCGTACACGGACGAAAGCCAGAACAAGCACAGATATTTATCAAGCTCAACTACTTCACAAAGAATTTTCTCAAACGTTAAA
>NZ_JCACKS010000193.1:0-2349 GCF_059505505.1 Pelatocladus sp.
GTGGAAATTAAACCTGATGACCACCAAGCTTGGAACAACCGGGGGAATGCGCTGGATGATTTGGGACGCTACGAAGAAGCGATCGCATCCTACGATCAAGCTGTGGAAATTAAACCTGATGACCACCAAGCTTGGTACAACAAAGCTTGCTGCTATGCTTTGCAAAGAAATATTGAACAAGCAATTGAATACTTGCGAGAAGCAATTAATTTAAATCCCGAATATCGAGAAATGGCAAAAACCGATTCTGATTTTGATGGTATTCGCGAAGATGAGCGATTTCAGGAGTTAATTCAACGGGAGGAATTATGAATCTTGAATTTTTGCAAAAAGTTTATCAATCTTGCTGAATGATCGGACAAATTCTATCTTCCGGCTTTGTTGAGACACTGTGCCACTCTGAAAGTAATTCTTGGAGTTCGCCTCGTAAAGTCAACAATTGCTCAATTTGATAGTCGATATGGGAAATTTTATCTTGTAATTTGTGTTGAATTTCATCACAGGCGGGTTTACCACCGTCGTAGACTTGGAGGATTTCGCTAATTTCTTGCAAACTCAAACCAAGACTTTGAGCGCGTTTAATAAACGACAAACGTTTGAGGACATCCAAGGAAAACTGTCGGAAACCTCCCTCTGTGCGTCCTGATGACTGGATAAGACCAAAGCTTTCATAATAGCGAATAGTTCTAATGGGAACTCCGCTTAAAGCTGTTACCTGACCAATTAACAGCATATTCTTTCTAATTTTTATACAGCTTTATTACTAATTTACATAATTTATGTATCTATAGCAATCCGATTTGATTAATGAATTTACTCGTGGAGGCAGGCAATAGGCAATAGGCAATAGGCAATAGGGAAAGAAAGAAAAAAAGGAAGCTAGATGTGTACTGAGTTTTGTTCAAAAATCAAATAGGAATCCTATATCGACAATCATATTTACATTTTTTGTGGTTATTTATATTGGTGGCTAAAACTAGATCAACAATATGATTGTTTGATTATTGAAAAATATATTGACAGAATAAGTTATAGAAAAAGAAGTGGCAGAGCCACTTCTAAGTAATTCCCAGGTAGAACCTGAAAAATAGTATAACGGTCATAATAAATATAAATAGTATAAAGTAACACTTATTAACTTATATGTTAGTTTTTGTTACTTTTACAAGTACAAAAAATAACAAATAAGACATATATAATGGCGTTTTTTCTTGATAAACTTGTTTTTATCTATGCTAAAAATAGACACTGAGAACTAGAAGCTATAGCAATCTGTGTAGGAATTATGAAAATTGCACAGACCCAGATCCCCGACTTCACAGAGGAAATCGGGGATCTTGTTGTTCATGAATGATTTAGGAATGCTATAGAAGCTTCTCAAATAGGGGATCAAATAAAAATTGTAAATAAAAAGCAGAGATTACCCTCGTCAAGAGCTAGCTTGACACATCTAAAATTCGACATTAGTGCATGACTAAATTTTAGTCCTCTTATGGATTTGATAAACATCAAAAAGTGATTAAAAAAAGCTTACAAATTAGTTGTATTGATACTAAAATGGGTTTTTATGTAAATTTTGGTTGTTTATTTTTAGCAATCATGAACTTTGTTTTAGAAAGCTAATAATTATTGATATATAAACTGACAGAACTCTTATGCACCGAAGAGTTTCTCAATCCAAAATCTATAGACGCGATCGCTGCTTCAAGGAAGAGTAATCCAAAATCCAAAATGGAATTAGGAAGTGCGATCGCATTCTGCAACCCTATCTTGATTGATAAAATTTGCTATCAGGTGGAAAAATAAAGATTTCCTTTCCTATTTGGACTGCTTTACGATGTATGGCGATCGCATCTACTAAACTACAAAATGTTATGGGAATCCATCTATCTTTATAAAACGAAATCAGGACTTTGCTAGCTGCATACTCTCCTAATGGCAAGGGATTTTTGTAAGGCGACATCATAACTAGGTGTTTATCAAACGAGTTTTACAAATCTTAAATTTAGGTAAATTATGACAAATTTCCTCTAGGTCTCCTTCGTTCCAGAGATAGACAAGTAAATATACTTAATGTTTTCTTTATAATTTTAGGACTTGTGTTTGCTGTCTTGCAGGGTTAGCGATCGCCGAAATGATTTTTGAGTTCGCCGAAATGATTTTTGGGTTCGCCGAAATGATTTTTGAGTTCGCCGAAATGATTTTTGGGTTCGCCGAAATGATTTTTGAGTTCGCCGAAATGATTTTTGGGTTCGCCGAAATGATTTTTGAGTTCGCCGAAATGATTTTTGGGTTCGCCGAAATGATTTTTGAGTTCGCCGAAATGATTTTTGGGTTCGCCGAAATGAT